>JBBRUN010000066.1:0-15020 GCA_038247765.1 Gemmatales bacterium
CTCCGCCTTGGCCGACTCCGCCTCCGCCGTGTCCGAATCCGCCGCCGCCTTGGCCGAATTTCCCACCGCCTTGGGCGAAGTTCCCACCGCCTTGGTCCCCTTGGCCGAATCCGCCTTGGCCGCCTTGGCCACCTTGACCCCCCTGGCCTTGGCCCCCCTGGCCTTGGTTACCGCCGAGTTGTTGAGCGAAAGCGAGATCACCCGGCCGCAACGGGGGCGGGCTGGACGGGCGCAGAAATCCGCTGGGTCGGTAGCGCCCTTGGAAGCCCGGCTGTTGGGCGGCGGCTTTGTCTGTGAAGATCGGGATCGCCGATAACACGGCGAGCGAGCAGGCGGTGATGCCGAGGAAACGGGTGAGAGAGCGGATCATGGGAGAGCCTCGAAGTCCGGGGTGATGACTGTTGGTAAAGTGTGGGGCATGGATTCCGGTCACCACCGGAATCGGCCTGTTCTGGGCGCAGTTTTCACAATCCTTGCATTGTGACCGATTGTAAAAGGGTCGTCAACTGTCAATGGAGGCGTTCTCACCGGGTCGTCAGAATCGGCGCCACCCGCGTGGAAGAACCCGCATCGCCAGAAGTCGTCCCATTAATGGAACGGCGCATTTCGAAATTCGTTGGCCAACGAATTCGGAAAAACTCGGCTCCGATTGCTTTTCGGGCATATCTGCACTTGACCCCAGAATTCGGCACGGTATTACCGCCCCACTTCTGCACAGACTTCGTGCGGTTCGGGTGGGGAACCCGGGCCGTACCGCTCGGCGGGTCGACTCGGTCGTGGGGTTGGGGAGCCACACGGTCGGGGAGAACAGCCCGTTCGAGCTTTAAAAGGGGGATGCGGCTTATGCGCACCAGATTGCTAGGGGGATTGGCGGCACTGGCGGCGGTCTTCACGACCGCACTTCCGGGCCGAGCTCAAGGACCGGGGCTCTACTCCGGTGGGCTTTCGGATTCCGGAGGCTTGCCGGGACTGCCGTCCGAGACGCTCCCGTTGCCTTTGGGCAACCCGGGGTCGCAAGGGTTTTACATCTACGGGGATCTCGGCTACTATTTCCAGAGCCAAACTCTGGGGAACCAAGTCGTCGCCCGGCGCGGCCTCGTTGATTCGACCGGGGCCATCACCGGTACACCGGGCACGCTCATCGGCTCGGGCGATCCGGCGCTGACCACACGCGACTTCGGGCGCCGCGGCTACGTGCCGGCACTGAACTTAGGCATCGGCTACAAGACCACCGACGGTACGAGCATCACGGGCCGGTACTTGGCCTTCTCGTCGGCCTCGTACAACGCCTCGGCTACGTTGGTGCCCCAAGGCTTCCGTGGTAGCCGAGACTTGGCCGACACGTTCTTGACGTCGCCGGTCTTCAACTTCCCGCCGCAATACGCGGGGCCGGCGCGCAAGACCGCCTTCGAAGGTTCGACCATTGTCCGGCCGTTCATCGACCAAAACGGGAACGTACAACTCACACAAGTGCTGGGCGACGGATTGTTCTTCGGCGTTTGGAACGGGGCCAGCACGTCGGTGCTCTCGTACAAAACGGATTACCAAGAAGCGGAAATCGGCGCCCGCGTGCCGCTATTCCAGACCGAAACGTCCCGCATCTACGCGTTGGGCGGGGCACGGTACAACTGGTTCTTCGAACGCCTCAAGTGGATCACGACGAGCTTCGACGTAGACGGCGGCTCGCTTCCGTCTTATTCGGCCGAGTACACCAACACGCTCTCGCAGCGGTTGTACGGCCCGTACGCCGGCGTCGGCCACGACGTCTACTTGGGCAGCCGCTTCGCCGTCAGCAGCGATCTCACCGGGGCCATCTTGCTCGGGGTGATTAAAGAGCGGGCCAAGTACAAATTGTCCGACAACAGCGTGTCGAACAAACGCTCGGTGAACGAACTCAGGCTCGTCCCGTCGGCGGGTGCCAACTTGAACCTGTGGTGGTATCCGATCCAAGGCGTCCAAGTCCGCTTGGGCTACAGCGCGAATACGTTCTTCAACACGAAGAACATCGATCAGCCCATCGGCTTCAACATTGGCGCCATCGACCCGATCTACGGCGACCAAGCCTTCCGCATCATCCACGGTATGAACTTCGGCGTCGGCTTATTCTTCTAAGCCGGTATCCGCGATCCCCACGGGTAGCCCCCTCCGACTCGACCCCCGCGGTCAACTCGGAGGGGGCACCCTGTTTGGTGGCTCACTCCCTTCGCACCTCACTCATCCTCCAATTTCACGCCAGTCCGAAGACTCCACGCCAGCAATCCGGCGCCAACGATGGCGGCGACCGCCGACCCCGTGATGATTCCGGTCTTCGCGGCGACTCGCAATTCCGGCGGCGCAGGGAAAGCCAAGTTCGCGATGAACAGCGACATCGTGAAGCCGATGCCGCCGAGAACCCCGGCCGCGAGTATCATCCGCCACGACACTCCGCGCGGGAGTTTGGCGATCCCGAGTTTCACCGCGGCGTAGCTGAACCCGACGATGCCGAGCGTCTTGCCGATCACCAAACCGGCCGCGATGGCCAGCGCCACGGGGTCGAGGATCGCGGCGGGTCGGATTTCGACCCCGGCATTGGCGAGCGCGAACACCGGCATGATGACGAAACCGACCCACGGGTGCAGGAGTTCTTCGATGCGATGGAGTGGAGCCACGGCTTCCCGCGCGGCGTATTGCAGAGTCGCCACATCGGCTGGTCGCAGTTCCGCGAACTCACTCGTTTCGTCGAGTTGGCCGGAGACTTCGGTCAGCGCCAGCCCCAGTGTCTGCCGGTTCAACAACGCCGTCGCCGGGGTCAGCAGGCCGAACAAAACCCCCGCGACGGTCGGGTGGATGCCCGCTTTGTAAACCGCGAGCCAAATCCCGGCGCCAAAGATGACGTAGATGCCGACTTGGCGAACGCCGAGCCGATTCAACAGAATGACGAGGCCGAAGCCGGCACCGGCCAAGGCGAGCATCCCGATCTGGAGTTGCTCGGTGTAGGCGACGGCGATGACCAACACCGCGCCCATATCGTCGGCGATGGCGAGCGAGAGCAGAAAGATCTTGAGGCCGAAGGGGACGCGCGAACCGAACGCGGCCATCACGCCGACGACGAAAGCGATGTCGGTCGCCATGGGGATGCCCCAGCCGCGCTCGGCGGGGCCGACGTGGTTGAAAAGGAGGTAAATCCCGGCCGGCGTCACCATCCCGCCGAGGGCGGCGATCACCGGCAGCGCCGCCTTTTTCACCGTCCGGAGTTCCCCGCCGACGATCTCGCGTTTGATTTCGAGTCCGACGACGAAAAAGAAGATCGCCATGAGCAGATCGTTCACCCAAAAATGCAGGGACTTGTCGAGTTCCCACGATCCGAAGCCGACCTTCAGACTCGTCTCCCAGAATTCGTGGAAGGGCGTGGCCCACGGGGAGTTCGCCAACGCCAGCGCGATCGCGGTACACGCGAGCAGCACTCCGCCGCTGGCCGCCTCGATGTGCAGGAATCTCCGGATCGGGGCCGTCAATCGGCGGATGGGGCTGCGGCGAACGAAGGATCCGCTGCGTTTGAAATCGACGTCGGACTTTGCCATCGCTCACCAAGAGGGGTATCGACTCCGGATTTATAACCGAATCAGCCAATCGAAAAACTCGGCCACTCGATCCGCGGATTCGACGCGGAACCGCGCGGCCGTTTCCCGCTCGCCGACGTGGATGGTGATGTCGTGCGGCATCGCTCGGAACGCATCTTCGTCGGTCAGGTCATCCCCCAAGTATATGCCGGGGCCCGCCGGACGGAGACTCCGCAACATTTGAACCGCCGTGCCTTTGCTCGAGCCGGTCCGCGGGAGGACTTCGCTGCCGAGCGGCGCGTGGCGCAACCGGAGCGTCGGGAAACGAGCCACGGCGATATCCAATCGTTCGACGATGGCATTCTTTTGCGATTGGGAGCAGGGTCGATAATCCACGGACAGCGAGAGCTTCTTATTTTCGAGCCGGGCACCGGGAATGTCCCCGAGAAATTTCCCCGCCAGTTCTGCGAATTCGGAGAGCGCACCTCGCAGTTGCTCCGCCGCCGGATCGACCCAGCGGAACCCGGGAGTTTCGATTTCGATCCCGTGATTGCCCGAGTAGGCCACGGTGTTCAACGCCACCCGCGCCATCAGATCCACCAGGCTGCGACCGCTGATGAGCGCGACGGCGAAGCGGTGGTGCGCGGCGAGCACGGCCAAGCGCGCCCGCATCGCCGCCGGGAGTTCGACCGTCGCGGGATCGTCTTGATGGTGGGTCAAAGTCCCGTCGAAGTCCGTCCCCAGCCAGATCGGCAGCGCATCCCCGATTTCGCGTTTCAATTCCGGGAGGTGGTCGAACAGCCGTCGGGTCATTCGCTGTCTCCGGGGCTCAATTTCAGCAGTTCTGAGAGCAGCTTTCCGCCCCAGCGGTACACGTTGTACTCCCGCACTTGGGCGCGCATCGCCCGCATCCGCCGGCCGCGCTCGTCGTCGGGCATGGTCATCGCGGCGTGCATCGCATCCGCGATTTCGTGCTGGGCGAAGGGGTTGACGAGCAGCGCGTCGGTCAATTCCCGCGCGGCGCCGGTGAAGTGGCTGAGGATCAAGACGCCGTCGTGATCCGTGCGGTTCGCCACGAATTCCTTGGCGACGAGGTTCATCCCGTCGTGCAGGCTGCTGATCACGCAGAACCGGCTGAGGCGGTGCAGCGCCGCCATGTCGGTGGGGCCTTGGTACTCCGGGATGTACACGATCGGTTTCCAACCCCGATCCTTCCACTTGAAGTTCAATTCTTCGACCAACGTATCGACTTCCTGATTGAGCCGCTGATACGCCGGGACGCGCAACCGACTCGGCACGCAAACCTGCACGAAGACGAAGCGGCGGCGGTACTCGGGGCGGTGTTCGAGCAAATAGTCGATGGCCCGCAGGCGGTGCGGAATCCCCTTCGAATAATCGAGCCGCTCGATCCCGACGCCGACGAACTCCGCGCGCCGGCCGATGATCTTCTTCCACTTGGCCATCGCGGCTTGGACTTCGCCCGAAGTCGCCTGCCGGTCGACTTCGTCGAAATCGATGCTGATGGGGAACGGGCGGACTTTCGTCGTGTGGCCGCCGCGGGTGATGTTGAAATGCTCGACGTCCACCTTGGCTTCGACCAACCGATCGACCGTATCCAAAAAATTCTGGCAGTGGTAGCGGATGTGAAAGCCGAGAAGATCATTCCCGAGGAGCCCGTCGATGAGTTGCTCCTTCCACGGGAAGACCCGGAAGACCTCGCGGTTCGGCCACGGGATGTGCCAAAACTGCGCGATCACGAGTTTGGGGTTCCGATCCTTGAGCATCCGGGCCAACAAGCCGAAGTGGTAATCTTGGATGAACACGAATGCCGGCTCGTCCCCCACTTCTTGGATCACGGCGTCGGCGTACAACCGGTTGACCGCTTCGTACTGCACCCAATCGGCCACGCGGAACGTCGGCGCCGTGAAGGTGATCATGCACAGGGGCCATAGCCCGCCGTTGGCCATGCCGTCGTAAAAGCCCTCTTCTTGCTCTTTGCTCAGCCAGACGCGCCGGAGCGTGTAGCTCGGATCATCCGGCGGCACCGGGATGCGGTCGAACGCATCGACGGTGTCCCGATCCGCGTCCCCGCCGCCGTGCGCGATCCACGTCCCGTTGCTGGCTTCCATGATCGGGTCGAGCGCCGTGGCCAAGCCACTCGCCGGGCGGACGATTTCGATCGCGTCGTCCCGGTATTGGTGGATGAACGGCTCGCGGTTCGCGACCATGATGAACTTCACGCCCTTCATGCGCAACGCGATCAGTTCGTGCAATCGGTCTTTCGTCCACATAAAATGTCCCCGAGGGCCACCGCGAAATCGGTACGGACTCCCCGTCGTGGCGAGGGGCGAACAGCGGAGCGGGATTCGAATGCCGAACGGCTGGCCGGAGTTGGGATCAAGGTGGCGATACAAAATAGAGTAGGCGTGTCATAGCGTTCCTACGAAGCCGCTTGTCGTCGGCGTCAGGATAGCGTAGTTGCCGATTCGGGCAACCCGCATCGACGCAATCCGCATGGCACGGCGGACGCCGCCGGGTTAAGATAGGCATCGTCCGACGATTATTCGCGTTCTACGAAAGGGACTTGCGATGACGATTCTGCACCGGCGAGCGATTTTCGCCGCGCTGACGGTACTGGCTCTCGGTGGCGCGGGCTTCGCGGCCCCCGTCCCGGCTCTGCCGACCGACGACCAACTCAAAGCCACGGCCTTGAAGTTGAACGACCTCTCGGACGAGAAAGAGATGGACGCCAAACTCCTCGAACTGGTCAAGGACAAGGCCGCGGCCAAGCGCCTCGTGGCGGTCGCCGCCAAGATGCAAGCCGACGCCAAACCGAAGGACGCACCTTTCAAGTTCAACGCGGCCTTGGTGCTCGGCAAGCTGGCGCAAAACGCCAAGGAGTACAAAGCCGCCGAGAGCTTCTACAAGTTTTGCAAAGCCGAAGCGACGACGTTGCAAAGCGCCAAGAAATTGGCCCAAGCTTACGATGCCCTGATCGACACGCAGTGGGATCAAAAGAATTACGCCGAAGTCGAAGAGCTCTGCGCGGAAGTCATCTCATTGCCCGGCGAGGAAGACTTGTTCGCCGTGCAGTCGTTCGCCATCGAGCGGATCATATTGTCCAAGTCGCGCCGAGGCGACCACGACGAAGCGCTGAACATGGTCGAAAACATCATCAAGGGCGATCGCCGCAAGGGCTGGTACCCCTTGCAACTGAAGGGCTCCGTGCTCTACGAAGCCGGCAAGATCGACCAAGCCATCGAGACGTACGAAGAGGTGTTGAAGAAGCTGGAGAAGGACAAAGACCTGAAAGACGAGGCGAAGACCAATATCATCCGCAACGTTCGCTACCGGGTCACCGGCTTGCACGTCGAAAATAAAGACGTCGCCAAGGCTGCCGAGATCCTGCAAGCGCTCATCAAAGAAGTTCCCGACAGCGCGACTTACAAGAACGACCTCGGGTTCATCTGGGCCGACAACGACTTGAAACTCGAAGAGTCCGAGAAACTCATCCGCGAGGCGCTCGACTTGGACAAGAAGGCGCGCGACAAAGCGCTGAAAGAAGACAAGATCGACGCCGAGACGGCCAAGAAAGCGAACGCCGCGTACCAAGACAGCCTGGGCTGGGTGCTCTACAAGAACAAGAAGTACGACGAAGCCATCAAACTGTTGACCGAGGCGAGCCTCGACGAAGAAGAAGGTCAGCACATGGAGATCTGGGATCACCTCGCGGACGCCTACTTGGCCACGAAGGACACGAAAAAAGCAATCGAGCTGTGGAGCAAAGCGCTGAAGTTCGAGGACGTGTCGAAGCGCGATGCCGAACGCCGCAAGAAGATCACCGAGAAGTTGAAGAAGGCGAAAGCGGCGCTGAAAACCGATGGCGAAAAGTAAAATGCCCAGCGCGGAATAGAAGATTCCGTTTCTATTCCGCACTCCAAACTCCGCATTCCGCACTTCTTTATCTCCGGCCCCCGGCCGGAGCCCCGCTCGGCTTTTGGAGGACGTCCGCCGCGCGGCGTTGAAACTTCGAAAGTTGATCGCGGAGGGCCGCGTCGCCGCGCTGCATCAGTTCGAGTTCGTGTTGGATCTCGGCGCTGAGCCGCTTCAATTCGGTTTCTTGTCGGGCCATCAGTGCGCGCTCGCGGGCCATCGACACTTCCATCTGCCGCATTTGCGTTTCGAGCGATTCTTCGTCTTCGCGCAGTTGTTGCCGCTCGTCTTCGAGTTTGCGGCGCTCCTGGGTCAGTTTCGAATTTTCCCGTTCGAGGTCGTCGGCCCATTCGTCGAGTTCGCTGCGCGTCTTGGGCACGGCCGGGGCCGGGGCTAACGCCCCGCTGGCGACTTGGTCTTCGATCGTCTGCATCTGCGATGTCAGCTCGTCGAGTTGGCGCTGTTTCAATTGCAGTTGGCCTAGCAATTCTTGCTCGCGCAGCGACGCCTTTTGCTCGTTCTCGCTCGCTTCCTGCATCACGGTTTTCATGTCTTCGAGGAGCTTGCGCAGTTCGCGGGCCTCTTGCCGGGCGCGTTTATAATCTTCGGGCGTCGGGTTGGCACTGTTGGTACTACCGGCCGAAGCCGGTGGGATCTGCACCGACCGTGGCGCGGGCGGTTCCGGCATCGCCGGCGTGCCGAGCATCGAGTCGCCGCCGAGACGGGGGCGGTAACCGGGTGGCGGTAATGGGCCAGGCCCGTGCGCCGGAGCCGCTTCTTGCACCGGTGGCAGTGCGGACGCCGCCACGGGGCCGTTCACTCCGGGCATCGTCAGGCGGATGATGCCGCTGTTGCGCTGCGGTCCGGACTGCGGCTTCGGAGGGGCCGCAAGTGTTCCCAGATCGAGGGTCGCTCGCTGCGCAGAAGCGGGCGGCGGTGTCGAAGACAGTAAGCGGCGCCGCAATTCCGCAGCCGAGATCGACGGGTGCGGATCGGGAATCGTATCCGGGTGAGCCATTAGGGGGTTGACTCCGACAAGCATGGGGGCCGAGTCGCAACGCTTTTGCGGCCCGCCGAAAGTTAGGGCGCCGGGGGAACGAGTCAAATGAAAATGGTGAGCGCAGGCCTGAATTCGACAACAGAACCGGCTCGATTCGCAACGCGACAGCACCGCGGGTAACGCTAGGTTCCGACACCGGCTCACATTTCTTTCACAAAAGAGTAGAAAAAAACTCGACACCACTGCGAAACTTCTTTACAAGGGAAGTGTTCGTCGCACGTCGCGCAGTGTGGATAGTTTCATTTTCTCTCCTTTCGCTCGAGGTTTGCCATGGTTCTCTCCCAGTTCCGGGATCGTCGCCGGGGTGCCTTCACCCTCATCGAACTCCTGGTCGTCATCGCGATTATCGCGATCCTCATCGGCCTGCTACTCCCGGCCGTGCAAAAGGTGCGCGAAGCCGCGGCCCGCATGCAGTGCAGCAACAACCTGAAGCAACTGGCGCTCGCCGCGCACGGTCACCACGACGCGCAAGGATTCTTGCCGCACGGCGGCGAGGCTTGGTTCTTCGCCCCGGACTACATCAGCGTCGGTTCCCCGGCCGTCGGCTCCGCGCAACGGGCCGGTTGGGGCTTCCAAGTCCTGCCGTACATCGAGCAAGACAACCTGTTCAAAGGCTCGGGTCAGACGACGATCGCCGCTGCGCAGATCCAAGTCATCAGCACGCCGGTGAAGACGTTCTTCTGCCCGAGCCGCCGCTCGCCGATCGCTTTCACGACCAACGCTTGGTACGGGCCGGCCGGAAACTACGGCCACGCCCAAACCGACTACGCTGGCAACGGCGGCAACGAAGGCGCCAACGGCACGGTGGTCTACAACGCGCTCAATCAAAGGAACATGATTACCCTTTTGGCTATCACCGACGGAACCTCGAACACCATCTTCGCGGGCGACAAGCGGTTGAACACGGCCTTGCTCGGCAACTTCCAAGGGGACGACAACGAAGGCTACACCTCCGGCTGGGATCACGACGTCATCCGCTTCACCAGCCGGCTCCCACTGCCCGACCCCCGCACCGGCGACGGCAATCTCCGCTTCGGCTCTTCGCACACCGGCGGGTTCATGGCCAGCCTGTGCGACGGCTCCGTGAAGTTCATCCGCTACTCGGTCGACGCCACGACCTTCCTGCGCTTGGGCACCCGAAACGACGGCCTCACGCTCAACGACTTCTAATTCACCGCCGATTCCCCCGGAGACCGAGCCGCCAGCCGTCGCTCGGTCTTTCTCTTTTTCTCTCCCCGGAGTATCCGCCATGATCCGCCAGTGGATCTTGCTCGGGGCGACCGTCGCGTTCGCGGCCATCGGCTGCTCGAACTCGAGCGATTCGCCCAAAGCCATCGTGAAAGGTAAAATCGTGGATGGGGCCAAGCCCTATACCGCTGCGGCGCCCACAGGCAAAGCCGGCCAAGCGAACGCCCCGCCAGCGGGGGCCGACGCGCCGAATGCGAGTTTGGAAGTCCAGTTCAGTCCGGCCGAGGGCGGCGACCTGTTCATCGCCCAAGTGAACGCGGAAACCGGCGCGTTCAAGATTACAGGGCACGACGGGAAAGGCATCAAACCGGGCAAATACAAAGTGTTCCTCGACAGGCCCAACGCCATGCCGGGGATGACGGGCACACCGGATTTGTTCGGCGGCAAATTCGGCCGTGAGAAATCGAAGATCGAACGGGACGTGGCTATCGACGGACCCGAAATCGTCATCGACGTGAGCAAACCTGCGGGCTGAATACAGTGGCCGGTGGCCTGAAAGAAAGAAAGCCCGAGCAATTGCTCGGGCTTTCTTTTTGACTGGCACCGTTCACAGACCACTACTTCTTATCCTTGGCGACGAACTTCTTGATCTCGAACTTGTCTCCGCTCTTGGCGTACCAAGCCGTAATGGCCGCTTTCATTTTGACGGAATAGCCTTCGGTATCGCCCGGTTTGATTTGAATTTGCGGGATACCGTGGGCGCCGGGGTAAATGCCGATCATCGAGGCGATGGTATTCGGGGACGACTGGTAGTCGAAGCCGGGGGGCGGCATGTCGGCGACGGCCCAATCGGCTTCGAGCAGGGTCTTCATGATAAGCTTGGTTTCTTCGGCCGGAATCGCCACTTCGACCAATTGGCCCGTCGGGTTCGAGCGGTACTTGCCGACAATGGCCGCGGTGGCCGTCAGGCGGGCGTCGAGCTTCTCGGCCTTGAGAGCCTTCACCGGATCGGCGAGGGCATCGACGATAGTCTTGATCTTCGCGAGTTCGACTTTGTAGTTCTCGGCCTTGGCGGCGATCGGCGTGTAGCCCTGTTGCACGGCGTAGTACGAGTCTGAGCCGGGGTGCTTGGCGAGGAAGAAGATCCCTTCTTGGCCTTCGGTCAATTGGATCGGCCCGAAGCCGCCGCCCGGACGGATCGGCCGGCCTTTGATCGGCAGATCGATGCCCGGTTGCTCGCCGCCCGGTTGGGCCGAGAACGCGACTTTGATGTGCGTGACGTTCTTCGCGCCGGCGAGGCTCGATTCGACTTTGATCACGGCGACCGTGAAGGCGACTTTGTTCTTATCGCCCGGATACTGCGGCAGTTCGACGGTTTCTTTTTCGAGGCTCGTGACCTTGCCCGTGACGACGACTTCCGACTGGGCGACCTTCTGCGAAGTCGAAAAGTTCTGGACGGCGATCCGCAGGCCCATCGCGGGTTCGGCGGCGATGGCCAATGAAGCGGCGGCCAGACTGGCGAAAACGATGCGGCGCATGAATTGCTCCCGAGTGCGAAAACGGAGGGGTCGCGGCGCCCGTTGGCACCTGATTCAAAAGATACGACGAGGGAGTACCATCGGCGGATTGCGATGGGTTGCAATACTCAAAGTGTTCGCGGGAAAACCGGTGCGAAATGGGGCGGTGCGCGCACCGCCGAATCGAATGCCGAGGACAGGACTTGAACCTGCACCCCCTTGCGAGGACCAGCACCTCAAGCTGGCGCGTCTGCCAATTCCGCCACCCCGGCCTTACACGAAATTTAGTGCCCCCGGCGCACGTTTCAAGTGGAATCTGCGATTCCGTTCAGCCAGCGCCGGAGCAGACCGGCCAGTACTTGCGTTTCCTTCGCCGACAAATCGGGGAGCGACGCGGCCGCTTCGGCGAACCGGGTCGCCGTCGCCGCGTCGATCAGTTTGCATCCCTTCGCCGTGAGTTCGACCACGACGCCGCGGCGGTCGTCGGGATCTTGCCGGCGGACGATCCATCCCGCCGCTTCGAGCTTGTCGAGCCGGTTCGTCATGCCGCCGGAAGACAGCATCACGCTCTGCAACAACTGGGACGGCGCGAGTGCGCCGCGCGGCCCTTGCCGGCGGAGCGTCGCGAGAATGTCGAACTGCCCGAGGGCCAAGCCGTGCTTCGCGAGCGCGGCCTCGACGGAGCGCTCGAGGTGCTCGGCCAGCACGATCACGCGGCCGACGAGCGCCAGCGGACTCGGGTCGAGATCGGGCCGCGCGGTTTTCCACGCGCCGAGCAATCCGTCGATGGCGTCGGGCGATGTTTTCATCCGTACACCATAGCCCCCGAGTATCTTCGCGTCAAGATTCTTGACGCGAAGATACTTCGCGCGTATCTTAACACCTCCCGAACACTCCCCGAGGATACGCGATGAAAGAACTGCACCTGAACGGTAACCACGAGACCGCCGTCGAGCGCGGCGACTACCCGCCGGCGAAGGTCAAAGAAATCCTCAAGGACGAAACCGTCGCCGTCATCGGCTACGGCGTGCAGGGGCGCGGCCAATCGCTGAACATGCGCGACAACGGCGTGAAGGTCATCGTCGGCCAGCGCACCGGCGGCAAAGCCTACGATCTCTGCCTCGAAGACGGCTGGGTGCCGGGCGAGACGCTGTTCGATCCGGAGACCGCCGCGGCGAAGGGCACGGTCATCCAGTACCTGCTCTCGGACGCCGGGCAGAAGGACATGTGGCCGAAGATCAAGCCGCACCTCACGGCGGGCAAGGCGCTCTATTTCAGCCACGGTTTCAGCATCGTTTACAAAGACCAAACGCACGTGATCCCCCCGGCCGATATCGACGTGATCCTGTGCGCCCCGAAAGGCTCGGGCACGACGGTCCGCCGGTTGTTCCTGGAAGGCCGCGGCATCAACAGCAGCTTCGCGATTCACCAAGATGCCACGGGGAAAGCGCGCGAGCGCTGCCTGGCGCTCGGCGTCGCCATCGGCTCCGGGTACCTGTTCGAGACGACCTTCCAGAAGGAAGTCTTCAGCGACCTGACGGGCGAGCGCGGCGTGCTCATGGGCGCCATCTACGGCCTCTGGCTCGCGCAGTACGAAGTGCTCCGCGAGCACGGCCACAGCCCGAGCGAAGCCTTCAACGAGACGGTCGAAGAAGCGACGCAGAGCCTCTATCCGCTCATCGCCGAGAAGGGGATGGACTGGATGTACGCCAACTGTAGCACCACCGCACAGCGCGGCGCACTCGACTGGTTCAGCAAGTTCCGCGATGCCTCGAAGCCCGTGTTCGAGCGCTTGTACCAGTCGGTCGAAACGGGCGAAGAGACGCGCCGGGTGCTGGAGGCGAACAGCCGGCCGGACTACCGCGAGCAGCTCGAAAAGGAATTGAAGGCGATCTCCGAAAGCGAGATGTGGAAGGCCGGGACGTGGGTTCGATCCCTGCGGCCGGAACGTGCCGGCGACGAGTGATTCTTTTGTGTACAAGAACAACTGCGACGTTATATCAACAGTCTGATAGATGCTAGACTGTTGATACCGTTTCGCGATTATACCTCACACGTTCCATTTTCGTTGTTCTCATCGTCGCTTGACCGATGTTGTGCGAATCGTCATCGCCCTCGGCAAAAGCCCGTCCGACGGATTTGACGAAAAATGTCCCGGTGTGGCTTGGCGCCTAACTCCGGTGCGCACCATGGCGTTCCGGCGGGGGGTGCGACAACGGGGTGTCACTGAACCCGAAGTGCCGCTGTCAAGCCCTTGACAGTGGCGCGGCACAGAGGCATAATTGCCGATGTAGTGACGCGGCCGCTCCACCAAATGCACTCCTTCTCGGTGGGTCGGACTTTTCGAGCGGCCAAAATCATTCTCCAGCACACGGCCTAAACACCGACAGTGCCTAATGTTAAGTGACTTCAGACTCCAAACTGGGCCATTCGCCCGGCGAAGGATCTCCGTGGGCGACCTCTGACCCCACTCGGGAGGGCATCGCGATGCTGTCGGCCAAAAGCTTGTTAGAATTCGAAACTCAGTGGCTTCCCCACGTTACCGAATCCGGGCTGAATCGCCTGATCGGCCTCTTGGAGTCGAGTAGTCCGCTTTTGATTCACGGTGCCTTCACAAAGGCGTGCGCCATGGGCTGCTTGGCGACCCACATCGCTTGGCACCACCCGGCCACCAAGAACAACCACGACGAAGCCGGCGTGCTCTGGCTCACCCGCGTCGCCGGCTTGAACCCCGCCACTTCGCTCGTCATCCTCGATTGGGATCGCGTCGGCGCCAGCGACTGGCATCTCCGTTCCCGCTTGCTCGAAGCCTGCCGGCAAGAACGCGATGCGCGCAACGAAGAACCGTACGAAGAAGCCGAGGCGTTCGGTGAACTGCAAACCTGTTAGGGGCCGTCGATGTTGGAGCGCGTCCTCGAACCCGAAGTGATGGACACCCCCGACGAGGCGACCGACTACGACAGCATGGATCACTCGGCCGTGAACCGCCGGTTCGCGGCCGATTTTCTTGCGCTGCCGGTCGCTGACACCGGGCTGACACTCGACGTCGGCACCGGCACGGCGCAAATCCCCGTCGAACTCTGCCGGCAATCGCCCACCATCCGCATCGTCGCGGTCGATCTCGCCGACGAGATGCTGAAACTCGCCCGACTCAACGTCGACCGCGCCGGCTTCTACGATCGGATCCGCATCGAAAAGGTCAACGGCCGGCGCATGGACTTTCCCGACGGGCACTTCGCCGCGGTCGTGTCGAACAGTATCATCCACCACATTCCGACGCCGGCCGATTGCTTCGCCGAGATGGTTCGCGTCTGCGCCCCCGGAGGCCGGTTGTTCGTCCGCGATCTCCACCGGCCCGACAGCCTCGCCGAGTTGGAACAGCTCGTCGAAACGTACGCCGGCTCTGCGAACGCGCACCAACGGCAACTGTTCGCGGCGTCACTGCACGCGGCGCTGACGCTCGCCGAAGTGCGGGCGCTCGTCGCCGACCTCGGCTTCGCCCCGGATCGCGTGACACTGACAAGCGACCGTCACTGGACGTGGTCGGCAACTCGAGCGGACGTAAAGTTTTCGTAGCGGGAAAAAGTGACGGATCGAATCGGTGTGATCCAATCTTCGCCCCAACGGGGCCGACGTCTATAACCTGGGGCGGAAGCCCCAAGACTCGACTGCGTTTTTCTTACGCCCCGAAGGAGCCGTCGTGTCTGACGTCAGCCCTTCCGGGGCGAATAAAATTGGGACGAACCGATTGCGGAGTTGAAGTGAGCGCACTCTCGGCGCGGA
>JBBRUN010000067.1:0-15017 GCA_038247765.1 Gemmatales bacterium
CCCGGCCCTTCCCGGGTGGGGCCCTACTTTTATATTCCCCCACCCCGCCGCCGCGCCGTTCGGGCCGCGCACAACCCGGCCCGTTGGGCCGGATATTCCTGGAGCCTTCCATGATCACCTACGCCGAAACAACCACGGGTCTCTCCCGCCGGGCCGCTCTCCAACTGGGGGCGTGCGGCTTCGGCTATCTCGCCTTCGCGGGACTGCAAGGGCTGCAAAGCCAAGCGGCGGAAGCGGCGGCCGGGCCGCTCAGCCCGAAAAAATCGCCGCTGCCGGCCAAGGCCAAACACGTCATCTTCCTCTGCATGCAGGGCGGCCCGAGCCACGTCGATACCTTCGACTACAAACCGCAATTGACCAAAGACAACGGCAAGGCTCCGCCCGCCGGTAGCGGTCGCGGGTTCGGTGGCGGGTCACTGCTCGGCAGTCCGTTCGAATTCAAGAAGCAAGGCAAGGCCGGGCTTTGGATGAGCGAAGTCTTCCCGAACCTCGGGAAGCAAGCCGACGAAATCTGCATCCTCAATGGGATGAACACAACTGTCCCCGCCCACGCCCAGGCCTTCCTGCAACTGCACACCGGCACCTCGCAGTTCATCCGCCCGAGCCTTGGCGCTTGGACCCTCTACGGCCTCGGCACCGAGAACCAGAATCTCCCCGGATTCATCAGCCTGAACCCGCCCACGCAAGGCGGCGGCGCCCAAAATTACGGCAGCGCCTTTCTCCCGGCCGTGTATCAGGGGACAAAAATTGCGGGCGGCGGTGCTGGCTACGGTCCGCGCGGCGGGGGCGGCGGCATCGGCACGGTGCCGAACATCAGCAACCCGAAGATGACAACCGAGAGTCAGCGCGCCCAGCTCGACTTCCTGCAAGCGTTGAACAAGGAAAAGCTGGCGAAAGATCACGAGAACGCCCAAGTCGAAGGCGTGATCCAGAGCTACGAGCTCGCCTTCCGCATGCAGCGCGACGTGCCCAAGGTCATGGACATTTCCAGCGAAACCAAAGAGACCCAAACGAGCTACGGCATCGGCGACCGGGCCACGGAGGCCTTCGGCCGCGAGTGCCTGCTCGCCCGCCGCTTCGTCGAAGCGGGCGTCCGTTTCGTCGAAATCACCTACGGGAACTGGGACCAGCACCGCAACCTCAAGGCCGACATCCAACGCCACGCCGGGGCTATCGACAAACCGATCGCGGGCCTGATCGCCGACCTCAAGAAACGCGGGCTGCTGAAGGACACGCTGATCGTCTGGTGCGGGGAGTTCGGCCGCACGCCGGTGGCGCAGGGCACCGACGGCCGCGATCACAACAATAAGGGCTTCAGCGCCTGGATGGCCGGCGGCGGCATCAAAGGCGGGATGACCTACGGCAAGACCGACGACCACGGCTTCGCGGCGGTCGAAGGGAAAATCGATATCCACGACTTCCATGCGACCATCTTGCACATGATGGGCCTCGACCACGAGAAGCTGACGTTCAAGTACGCCGGCCGCGATTTCCGCCTCACGGACGTCAAGGGGCGTGTCGTGAAGGAAATCATGGCCTAAATCCAGCGGGCGTGGTGTGACTGTAACGGCCCCGTCACTTCCGGCGGTTCTGCAATCGATTGCCCCACCCGCATCGTTTATAGTCTCAGGAGAACCTCTCCGGCGCATCCGCGCCATTCGTTCTGGAGACTGCCATGCGTCGATTGCTCGGAGTGGCATTGCTGCTGCTCGCCTTCGCCCCCGCATCGTTCGGCCGGGGCCTGCTGGTGCCGGACGACGTAAAACTGCCGCCGCTGGCGATGGTCAACCACATCGTGAATGTGGCCATCGAAGATCAAGTGGCGATCACGACGGTCGAACAGACCTTCCGCAACCACACCGACCGCAACCTCGAAGCGACGTACTTGTTCCCGATCCCCAAAGGGGCGAGCGTCAACAAATTCACGATGTGGATCGACGGCAAAGAAACCACCGGCGAACTGCTCGACGCCAAGAAAGCCAGCAGCATCTACACGAGCATCGTCCAGCGGACCCAAGACCCCGGTCTGCTCGAATACCTCGGCAACAGCATGATGCGTTTGAAGGTGTTCCCGATCCCGCCGAAGGGCGACCAAAAAGTGAAGATCAGCTTCACCTCGGTCAGCCAACAAGACGGCGGCATCGTCGAATACATCTACCCGCTGAAGACCGACGGCAAGGGAACGCGCACTCTCGAGAAGTTCTCGGTGACGGTGAACATCAAGTCGCAGACGCCGGTGCAATCGATCTACAGCCCGACCCACGCCATCGACATCAAGCGGAAGGGCGACAAAGAAGCGACCGTCGAATTCGAACGCAACCAAGCGACGCTCGATAAGGATTTCCAGCTTTTCTACAGCAGCGGTAAAGCGGACATCGGCCTGACGCCCGTGCTCTACCGGCCCGTCAGCAGCGAAGACGGCTATTTCATGCTGCTGATCACGCCGCAGTTGGAATCGATGAAGAACCGCATCCCGCGCGACCTCGTACTGGTGCTCGACACTTCGGGCAGTATGTCCGACCTCAAGATGTCGCAGGCGAAGAAAGCCGTGAAAGTCTGCTTGAACCAACTCGGCGAGAAAGATCGTTTCAGCATCGTCAGCTTCGCCACGGCCGTGGGAACTTTCCAAGATACGCTGGCCGACGCGTCGCCGGATCAACTCGAAAAAGCGAACAAGTGGATCGACGACCTCCGCGCCGGCGGCGGCACCGCGATCCAACCGGCCCTCAATACCGCCCTCGATCTCCGCGGTAAAGACGCGGGCCGGTCGTTCAACATCGTCTTCTTCACCGACGGCCAACCGACGGTGGACGAACGCGACCCGGCCAAGATCGTCAAGAACGTCGTCGAGAAAAACTCCGCCAGCACGCGCATCTTCACCTTCGGCGTCGGCGACGACGTGAACGCGGCGATGCTCGACCAACTCGCCGATACGACTCGCGCCATCAGCACTTACGTCCGCCCGGCCGAGGACATCGAAGCGAAAGCGTCGTCGCTGTGCAGCAAAATCAGCCATCCGGTGCTAACGAACGTGAAGCTGACGACCACGAACGTCAAGTTCAACGAAGTCTACCCGCAGCAACTGCCCGACCTGTTCCAAGGCGGTCAGCTCGTCGTCTTCGGCCGGTTCAGCGGCAGCGGCCACGGGGCCATCAAACTGACGGGCCTTGTCGGCAAGGAAGAAAAAGAACTCGTCTACGAAGTCGATTTCCCCGTGAAGACCGAGGGCGGCCGCGAGTTCGTCGAACACCTGTGGGCACGCCGCAAGGTCGGATTCATCCTCGATCAGATCCGCATCAACGGCGAACAACTCGAACTCGTTCAAGAAGTGACAGCGCTCGCCAAGAAGTACGGCATCGCCACCCCGTACACCAGCTATCTCGTGGTGCCGGACGCGCCGGTGCCGGTCGTCCACGTCGGCAAGCCGACGGACGGCGGCGGCTTCGGCGCTCCTCCTCCCGGCTTGGCACCGGCTCCCGGTGGCCCCGGCGGCGGACGGCCGATGCCCGTCGGCGACTTCGCCAAGGAACTGGCCAAGAAGAATGAACCGGGCAAAGCCGGGGAAGGGATCGGCGGCGGCCGAGGGGTGGTGCAAGATCGCGTCTTGAACGAACAACTCGAGAAGATGACGGTGGATCAACGCAAAGGTGCGTATGCCGATGCATTGAACCGAGCCAAAGACGAAGCCAAGTTCCAACAAGACGCCAACAACAACTACAAGGGCGACAAACTCCGCCAAAACCAAATCGGCCGGCTCGGCGTCGACTTGGCACAAGCCTCGAACAACCTGCGGAACCAAGAGCGTTTGACGCAGACCGCGAACAAGCAGATCCTCGGCCGCAACTGCGTCGAATTCGGCGGCGTCTGGGTCGATGATCAATTCAACGACAAGACGAAGACGCTGACGGTGAAAGCTCAAAGCGCGGCGTACTTCCGCCTTCTCGAAAAGCAACCGACCTTGAAGGACGTCTTCCGCGTGGGCAACCACATGGTCTGGATCGCCCCGAGCGGCACGGCCCTCATCATCGACGCCGACAGTGGCGTCGAGAAGATCGAAGATGCCGAGATCGACGCCCTGTTCGCCGCGAAGAAGTAACACTGGCAGAAATCCCCTTCCCGGCCTAAACTAGTCGGGCTACGAACCCCTGCGGTAGTCGCGGGGGTTTTGCGTTTCGGGGCCGCGCGCGATGAGTCTCACCGAAGAGCAAATCCTCGAATTCCGGGCCAAGCGCTACAATGCCACCGTCGTCCACCTCGAGCAACGTCACGCCGATCTCCTCGTGTTGCGCGTGAAGCCCGACGCGCCGCGGGCGTTGTACCTCGCGGGGCAATACTGCACCCTCGGCTTAGCCAATTTCGAAATGCGCGCCGAAGGCTGTCAGCCGGAATCGCTCTCGGTCGACGATCAACTCAAACTCGTCCGGCGGTCGTATTCGATCAGCAGTTCCGTCTTCCGCGAGGGCGATGCGATCCGCGATCCGGCCGACGACGACTGGGTCGAGTTCTACATCGTCTTGGTGCGCGAGAACCCGGACGGCCGAGTGCCGGCGTTCACGCCGCGTTTGTTCAATCTCCAGAAGGGGGATCGTATCGCCCTCGGCGAAAAGATCGCCGGGCACTTCACCCTCGAACCGGTGAAGCCGGGAGACAACGTCGTGCTGCTGTCCACCGGCACCGGCGAAGCGCCGCACAATTCGATGCTCGCCGATTTGCTCCGCACCGGCCATACCGGGAAAATCCTCGCGGCTTGTTGCGTACGCTACCGTAAGGATCTCGGCTATCTCGAGACCCAAAATCGCTTGATGAAGCTCTATCCGCAGTACCGCTACTTGCCGCTGACGACCCGCGAAGCGAGCATGACCGGGAAGGTCTACATCCAAGATTTGATTTCCAGTGGGGAACTCGACACGCACTTGAAGGAACTCGGCGCCACCGGCCTCGATCCGACGAACACGCATGTCTTCCTCTGCGGCAATCCGAAGATGATCGGCATCCCCGCGAAGAGCAAAGAGACCGGTTTGTGGGAGTACCCGCAGCCGCCGGGCGTCATCGAAATTCTGGAGGCGAAGGGCTTCCGCGCCGACAACCCGATGCTGAAAATCGAAGGGAACATCCACTTCGAGAAGTATTGGTGACCGTCCGTTGGTCCTTCGCCGCGACGGGGCGGAGCTGGAATGGATCATTCACGAAAACGGGTTCAACCATGGCCGACATCGGCGCCACCATCGGCGGCTACAAAATCCGCTCGCTGCTCCAAACCGGGCAGACGTCGCAGGTCTTCGAAGTCGTCGAGCCGACGAGCAACCGGCACTTCGCCATGAAGATCCTGCTGCCCGAATTCTCGGACAGCAAATCGCACCGAAATCCCCTCTTCAACGAGGCCGAGATCGGCAGCAAACTGCGGCACGCCAACGTCATCAATATCGTCCGGGTCAGCCGGAGTATGGAGACGCCGCACTTCGTGATGGAGTTTTTTCCGTCCGGGAGCATCCGCAAACGTCTGCAATCGAAAGATCCGCGCGACAAGGAATTCTTGAAGGAACACGCCCGGAAGATTTTCAAACAGGCCGGCACCGGCTTGGCGTACATGAATTCGTCCAACTACGTCCACTGCGACGTGAAGCCGGACAACATCTTGGTGAACGCGCTCGGCGATACCAAGATCATCGACTTCGCGATTTCCAAACGGGTCAGCAGCGGCTTCTTGGCCCGGCTTTTCCGCAAGCGCAGCCAACCCGAGGGCACCGCCAGCTACATGTCGCCGGAGCAGATCAAATGCGAACTGCTCGACGCGCGTTCGGACGTCTACAGTTTCGGTTGCACCATGTACGAAGTCGTGACCTTCCGCCCGCCCTTCCGCGGCAACAGCGTGTCGGATTTGTTTCGCAAGCACCTGACCGAAAAAGCCAGCCCGCCGTCGGTGTACAACCCCGATGTCACAGATGAATTCAACGCGATCCTCGTGAAGATGTTGGCGAAGAAACCGGACGATCGCTACAAAAACCTGCTCGAAACGATGATGGATCTGCGCAAGATCAAGAGCGTCTTTAAGTCCCGGCAGGACCCGGATGAAGACAACCACGGGATGTAGTCGATCGGTTCGCCGCTGTCCGATTCGGAGTTTCGATGATCCCCGTTCCGCTGCCGTTCGAAAACGATATCCACGCCCTCGAGGTCGAACTGGCGAAGCTCGAAGGTTCCGCCGTTGACAGCGACGACGTGAAACGCGTGCGCAAAGAAGTACTCGCGCTGAAGAAGGCCAAGTATGCCAGCCTCACGCCGTGGGAAACGGTTCTCGTTTCCCGGCACCCGGCCCGGCCGCAGACCCTCGACTACCTCGATCTCGTCTTCGAAGAATTCGTCGAACTCCACGGCGACCGCGCCTTCGGCGACGACCGCGCCCTCCGCACCGGCTTTGCCCGGATCGACGGCCAGCGCGTCTTGTTCATCGGCCACCAGAAAGGGCGGACCTTAAAGGAGCGGCAGGAGTGCTTCTACGGCTGCACGCATCCGGAGGGTTACCGCAAGGCCCAAGGCAAGATGAAGATCGCGGCGAAGTACAAACTGCCGGTAATCTGCTTCATCGACACGCCCGGGGCCTATCCCGGAATCGGGGCAGAGGAACGTGGGCAATCGCAACTCATCGCCACGAGCATCTTGGAAATGACCGTGCTGCCGACGCCGATCATTTGCGTTGTCATTGGCGAAGGCGGCTCCGGCGGGGCCCTCGGCATCGGCATCGGCGACCGCGTCAGCATGCTGCAACACGCGTACTATTCGGTCATCAGCCCCGAGGGGTGCGCCGGCATTTTGTGGAAGATTGCCAACGACGAGACTAAACCCCGCGCGGCCGACGCCTTGAAACTGACTTCGACCGACCTCAAAAAATTCGGTGTCGTGGACGATGTCCTCGCCGAACCGATCGGCGGCGCGCACCGCAACCCGCGCGAAATGGCCAACACACTCCGGACGTACTTGGTGCGAACGCTGCGGGAACTCACGGGGACGCCAACGGACGAACTGCTGCAAGCCCGCTACGAGAAGTTCCGCAAGCTCGGCGAATATACGACGCTGGCGGGGTGAGTCATTTCACAAGTTCATCGGTCGGTGGCCCCGGCGGGCAGGGGTGATCGGTCTCGCAGACTTTTGGCATCGCCCGCATGTCGCCCGGAATAGCCCGCTTCTTCTGCACGAGCGGATCTTGGCTCATCGGCTTCTTCGTCCAAGAACAACCCGACGACACGGCGACGAGAACAACGCCGGCGATCAGAATCATTCGCTTCATACTCGGATCTGCCCGTTCCCGGTGAGGATGTACTTGTACGACGTGAGTTCGCGCAGGCCGCAGGGGCCGCGGGCGTGGAACTTATCGGTGCTGATGCCGATCTCGGCGCCGAGGCCGATTTCGAAGCCGTCGTTGAAGCGCGTGCTCGCGTTCACCACCACCGCGGCCGAATCGACCTTCGCCGCGAATTCGCGGGCCGTCCCCGGGTCGCCCGTGACGATGGCATCCGTGTGCTTCGAGCTGAAGCGCCGGATATGTTCCAGCGCTTCGGATAGCCCATTAACCACCTTCACCGAGAGAATCAAGTCGAGAAATTCGGCGGCGTAGTCGGCATCTGTCGCGGGCTTCGCTTCGGAAATCCACTCGGCCGTCCGCGGACAACCCCGCACTTCGACCCCGGCTTCTCGCAGGCTATTCCCGAGTATCGGCAAGAATTCCCCGGCGATCGCCGCGTGAACCAGCAGGCTTTCGGTGGCATTGCAGACGCCGGGGCGTTGGCATTTGCCATTGAGAATGATCCGTTCGGCCATGGCCAAGTCGGCGTGTTCATCCACGTAAACATGGCAGTTGCCTTGATAATGCTTCAGCACCGGCATGCTCGCCTCGGCCGCGACGCGGCGGATCAGGCTCTCCCCGCCGCGCGGGATGACGAGATCGATCCGCTCGTGCATTTTCAGGAGCAACCCGACGGCGGTGCGGTCGAGGGTCGGCAACAGTTGCACCGCCTCGGCGGGCAAGCCGGCGTTCACCAACTCGCGCTCCAGAATCGCGTGCAGGGCCCGGTTCGAATGGACGGCTTCTTTCCCGCCTCGCAGGATCACGGCGTTGCCGGCCTTCACGCACAGACCCGCCGCGTCGATGGTGACGTTCGGCCGGGATTCGTAGAGGAAGAAAATGACGCCGAGGGGCACGCCGATTTTCTGGACTCGCAGGCCGTTGGGTCGCACGGCGTCTTCGCGAATTTCACCGACGGGGTCGGGCAGCGCCGCGACTTGGCGAAGCCCCTCGGCCATCGCCCGAATCCGGGCCGGCGTCAGCGTCAGCCGGTCGAGGTTCGCGGTGGTCATGTCGGTGAGCCGAGCCGCTGACACGTCGCTGTCATTGGCCGCGCGGATGGAGTCGCATTGCGCTTCGATGGCCTCGGCGGCAGCGAGTAGCCACTCGTTCTTTTGGGCCGTCGTAGCCGCGGCGAGCGCGCGGCTCGCGGCTTGGGCCTGATTTGCCAAGTTTTCGCATAGGTTTTGCAGATCGGGTTCCAAGCTCATTGCTCCACGATGTCGTCGAAGTCGGCGATGGCGACGATTTCGGTGCGGGTGATCAAGAGCCGCTTGCGGTTCCGTTTGATGCCGGTGATGACGCACGCCGCGATGTAGTTCTCCCGGCTCGTATCCGTATCGCGGAGGTCGTGCAAGTCCGCGTTTTTGAGTTCGAGGAAGTGCTCGCCGATGCTCTTGAGCGTGCCCAAGCAGACGTACTCCGCCCGGAAGTCGATGACGACTTTGCAGTTCAAAAATTGATCGAGGATCAGCGCGTCGGTCGCTTCCACGGCGGAAACCTCCCATCGAAATCAATTCCGCTATTCTAGGAGTGCCGCGTTCGGTTTCTTCCCCTGATGGATTGCGACCCCTTTTATGGCCCGCCGTTCGTTCCGCCCCGATGCCCTGCCGGAAACCTTCGTCGACGACCCCGCCCGATTGGCCGAGTGCGTCGCGCACCTCCGCACCGTCGATCTCCTCGGCTTCGATACCGAATTCGTCGGCGAAGAGACCTTCCGCCCGGAGCTCTGCCTCGTACAGATTTCCACGGTCGAGCGGCTGTTCGTCATCGACCCGTACCACTGCGGGCCGGTCGAGGAATTTTGGAAGCTGATGCACGACCCGGCCCGGACGGTGATCGCGCACGCCGGCCGCGAAGAAGTGCGGATGTGCCAGTTTTTCTCGGGGAAGCCGCCCGCGTCGATCTTCGATACCCAGATCGCCATCGGCCTCATCGGTTCGACCTATCCCATCAGCTACGCCGGGCTGGTCCAAGAGATCCTCGGCGTCCGATTGAACAAGTCGGACACACTGACGGATTGGCGGCGCCGGCCGCTGACGGTATCGCAGATGCGCTACGCCTACGACGACGTGCGCTACCTTATCCCGGCGTACGAACGCATCGTGAAGCGGCTGAAGAAGCTCGAACGGCTGGCCTGGGCCCAGGAAGAATTCGCGACGTTCCTCCACTGGGCGGTGGGAAACGACCCGACGGTCGAACGCTGGCGCAAGCTCAAGGGGATCGGTTCCCTCGGCGAGCGGGAACTGGCCCTGCTTCAAGAACTCTACGGCTGGCGCGAGCGCACCGCAGAGCGGCAGAACCGCCCGGTTCGTACCGTCCTGCGGGACGATGTCTTGGTCGAAGCCGCACGGGCCGGGGCGCGGTCGCCCGAGGATTTCTTGCAAATCCGCGGCCTACCCAAGAGCGAGTTCGCCAACATCTTGGCGGCCGTGCGGCGCGGCCGGGGTCGGCCTCTCGCGGAGTGCCCAGAAGTGCAGACACAACCGCACGAGCCGCCACAGATGCCGACGCTCACGGCAATTTTGTCGCTCGTCCTCGGCGAATTGTGCGAAGAATTGAACTTGGCCCAATCGCTGGTCTGCTCGCAGTATCACATCAAAGATGTCATCCGGGCCTATGCCCCCGATGCGGAAGCGCCGGAGGATTCCCCCTTCGCCAAGGGCTGGCGGCGGGAATTCATCTTCCCAAGATTGCAGCGGGTGTTGGAAGGTAAGGTATCGATCCGCGTCGCCGACCCGAGCAAAGGGACGCCGTTGGAATTGCGGGCGATTGCGGATGGGGAGTGAAGGTACTCCGCGTGCAAGAGTAAGACGCAGCGGTTCACACAGGTCGGTGGCGCGTCCTACAAACGGCGAACTGTTTTTCCTAAGTTATTCGCGGTTCCATCCGTCGCATCCAAAGGGCACTCCATGGCTCGCACCGTTCGCACCTACACCGTATTGCCTTCGATCCCGGATCGCCTGAAGGCCCTTCAGACCCTCGCTTACAACCTCTGGTGGTGCTGGAACGCCGACGCCGTGGCTTTGTTCAGCAAGATCGCCCCGAAGCAGTTCGAAGACCTCGACCACAGCCCCGTTCGTTTGGGCTACGCCATCGATCAAGCCCGGCTCGAAGAGCTGGAAAAAGACGCAAGTTTCCTCGCCCACCTCGACCGCGTCGAAGCGGGCATGAAGCACTACCTCGGAGCCAAAACGTGGTTCCAAGAAACCTACCCGACCGAAACGAAATTGAAGGTCGCCTACTTCTCGATGGAGTTCGGCATCCACGAGAGCGTGCCGGTCTACTCCGGCGGCCTCGGCGTCCTCGCCGGGGATCATTTGAAGTCGGCCAGCGACCTCGGCCTGCCGCTCGTCGGCGTCAGCATGATGTACCGCGAAGGCTACTTCCGGCAGTACCTCAACGCCGACGGCTGGCAACAAGAACGCTACCCGGAGAACGACTTCTTCAGCCTGCCACTCATCGCGGAACTGAACCCGGACGAGACGCCGATCCTCGTGAGCGTGACCCTGCCGGGCCGGGATGTATTCCTGAAAATCTGGCGCATCCAAGTCGGCCGGGTACCGCTGTATTTGCTCGACGCCAACATCCCGCAGAACCGCGCGGAAGATCGGGGCATCACGTCGCAGCTTTACGGCGGCGACCAAAACATGCGGATGATGCAAGAAATCGTCCTTGGCATCGGCGGTATGCGGGCGCTCCGGGCGCTCGGCAAAGAGCCGTCGGTCTGCCATATGAACGAGGGGCACGCCGCGTTCAGCAGCCTCGAGCGCGTCCGCCAGTTGATCGAAGACAAAGCCATCGACTTCGCCACGGCGTCCGAAGCGGTGAAGGCCGGCACGGTCTTCACGACGCACACGCCGGTGCCCGCCGGGAACGACGTCTTCCCGCCCGCGATGATGGAGCAATACTTCACCGACTACTACCGGCAGCTGGGGCTCGACCGCAAAGGTTTCTTCAACCTCGGCCGGCAGAACACCGAAGACGAAGGCGAACCGTTCGGAATGACGGTGCTCGCCATCAAAATGTCGAACTCCAGCAACGGCGTCAGCAAGCTCCACGGCTCCGTGTCGCGCAAGATGTGGAATGCCATCTGGCCGACGATCGCCAGCGTCGAAGTGCCGATCACGTCGATCACCAACGGCGTGCACACGCAGAGCTGGCTCGCCCCGGAGATGGGCCAACTGCTGGAACGCTACCTGCACATCGAGTGGGAAGCCAAGCCGACGGATCACGCGGTCTGGTCGAAGATCGACCCGGTGCCCGACAGCGAACTCTGGCGGACGCACGAGAAATGCCGGACGCGGCTGATCGCCTTTGCCCGCTCGCGGTTGAAGATGCAACTGACCCGCCGCGGGGCACCGCATTCGGAAATCGCCGCCGCGGATGAAGTCCTCGACCCCGAAGCGCTGACCATCGGCTTCGCCCGCCGCTTCGCCACGTACAAGCGCGGCGACCTCGTCTTCCGCGATGCTGCCCGCCTCGCGGCCATCGTCAACAACACCCAGCGGCCGGTGCAGTTCATCTTCGCCGGCAAGGCTCACCCGAAGGATCAAGGCGGCAAGGAACTGATCGCCCGCGTCGTGCAGAACGCCCGCATCCCGGAGTTCCGCAAGCGCGTCGTCTTCATCGAAGACTACGACATGAACGTCGCCCGCCACATGGTTCACGGCGTCGACGTCTGGCTGAACAACCCGCGCCGGCCGCTCGAAGCCTCGGGCACCAGCGGTATGAAGATCGCCCCCAACGGCGGGTTGAACTTGTCGATCCTCGACGGCTGGTGGGTCGAGGGCTGCACCAACGATAACGGCTGGGCCATCGGCGGCGGCGAGGAATACTCCGACCTCAAGTACCAAGACGAAGTCGAAAGCCGGTTGCTGTACGAACTGCTCGAGCGCGACATCGCCCCGACGTTCTACAACCGCGGCGCCGACGGGCTGCCACGCGAGTGGATCCGCCGGATGAAACGGGCGATCTCGACGCTCGTCCCCGAGTTCAACACCAACCGCATGGTGCAAGAGTACCTCGAACGCTGCTACCTCCCGGCCTACAGCCGCGAGGCCAAGCTCACGGTCGACCAACTCGCCCCGGCCTCGGAACTCGCCAATTGGCGCAAGCGCGTCGGCGGAGCTTGGAACGACGTGCGCATCGAAACCGTCGAAGCCCCGACCGGGCAGACGCTCTGGGTCGGCAAAGACTTCCCCGTGCAGGTGAAGGTGTCCCTCGGGGCCATCAAACCGGACGAAGTCGACGTGCAACTCTACTACGGCATCGTGGACAACAAAGGCGAGATCGGCGAGCCGAAGACGGCCTCGTTGCAATCCTCGTCTCCGCCCGATTCCAACCGCTCGGTGCTGTTCAGCGGCACCGTCCCTTGCACCTCCAGCGGGCAATTCGGCTTCAGCGTCCGCGTGTTACCGAAGCATCCGAACCTGCCAAATGCCCTCGAGCCGGGATTGGTGACTTGGGGTTGAGCGACGCCCGTGGGACGGATTGTGTGTCCACGAGCCACCGGGCTCGTCCCGGTGGTGTTGTGTATCACCCACCGGGACAAGCCCGGTGGCTCGTCAATAATCTTCAACCACACGAGCCACCGGGCTAGTCCCGGTGGGAGCTCGGCACTACCGGGGCAAGCCCGGTGGCTCGTCGGTCGGAAGGTTTCACCGAATCGCACTCGGTGAGATCGTCAGGTTCTTCACTTTCGGCTTCGTGAGATCGACCAAGATCGGGCTCGGCGTCGTCACTTCGCTCTTGTTCCCAGCCAAATCCCAGGCCGTGAAGCGCAGGTAGACTTTGGGTTGGGCCAGCGTCGCCGGCGGCACCCACGAATAATTCCCCGTGTTCGCCATGCGGATGACCGCGTTGATACCCCCACCGGCGACCGGTACCACGGCGTCGTTTCCCGCGGCGACCGATTTCCACGGCCCATTCGGGTGCTCCGAATATTCGATGCCCAACGGTTCTTTGCCGAAATTCTTGTCGGTCGCTTCCCAATGCAGCACGAGCGCTTGCCGATTGGCCGGATCGGCCGTCGGCTGGAAAACTTTGATCATCGGCGCGGTCGTATCGACTTGCACCCGCAACTCCGGGGCGGTGCCGGCACCCGGCGCCGCGTCGCTGAGGCCGGCGCCGCTCACGGGCACGAGCTTCAGGCCGTATTCCCCTTCGATTTCTTGGTTGAACTTCGTGTCGAGCACGACCCGCAGCGGGTTCTCCGTACCGGCGTGCGTGCTCCAGCGAATCCACGTCCGGCCGTCGTCGCGGCTCACGTAGAGGTCCACTTTGGAAATCCCCGAAGGTCCGCCTTCGAGCTGGTAATTCAGGTCGAACTTCGGCGACTTCGTCAGCGCCGCGGTCGTCGCTTCCGGGGTCGCCGGTGCGGGTGTGAACGTTGTCGTCGGCACGGCGATCGGCGTCGTACCCGAACCCATCGCGATCGGCTTCGGAGCATCGGGCTGAATCGGTTGAATCGGCATCGGCGCCGGATTGTACACCGGCTCGGTTTGCATCGGTACGATGATCGATGGCGTCGTCGGCTCGCCGATGCCGGGTAGCGATGGCGGCGGCAGCGGCTCGCCCGCCTTCGCCACCGGCACAATCGGGTTCGGCGTCACCGGCGGAGTGCTCAAATTCACACCCGTACCACCGTCGTTCACTTCCTTATTCGCCCGGCCGACGTTCCCGGCCAAGTCTTGCGTCACGATCTGCACGACCACCGGCCCCGACACCAGCGACTTGAACTTCGCACTGCGCTTCGAGACGCTGCCGTCCGGCGCCGCTTGCCAGTCGGCTTCGGTACCGGCGAGCGCCCGGTAGAAGAGTTTCGTACTGGCGTCGTTGGGGAATTTGTCGTCGATCGTCCATTCCGCCGCGATTTCGTCCCCGCTGCGTGCGGCCGAGGTCACTTTGACGATCGGATTCGTCGAATCGATGACCAACTTCTGAGCCGGCGGCACCCGGCTGACATCGACCGGTTCGGCCGGGCCTTTCAGGAACACGAGCTGCATGCTGATGTAATAAAGCCCGTCGGCTTTGGCGCTGAAGGTGAATTCGTCTTGGGTCGGCAGAATCGTTTGCACCATTTCCCAAGTCTGCCCCTGATCGCGGGATACGAACAGCCGGGCTTCTTGGATGTCCTTCTTCCGCTCGGGTTTGTAGTTCACGCCGAGTTTGTGCGTGCGGACTTTCGTCACCTGAAAATCTTGGGCGTCCGGCAGAGCCGGTTGACCGATCGTGGTCGCCAGTCCGAGCAGGGCCAAAGCGGTGACGTTCATCTGCATTCCCCGAGCGACGGCGCGGAGATCCGCGCAGAGTCGTGCAATCTGTATCGGTTGCACCGGTGTCTGGACTGAAGAAAAACGGCGGATGTTGCGGAATGAGTGAAGTCGGAGCGTGCAACCACATTCTTTGGGGGTTAGCTACCTGCGGAAGCAAAAACCGGCGCGACGCCGGCCCGATCCGCAGTGAATCTGGCTGGATCCCGAGGCGAGGCCTGCGGAGCGGGTGGGCTCGCCGGATTGTCGTCGAAGCCGAGCTTCCGCAAGTACCGCATGAATTCGCCCGCGGGAATTTCGGACGGCGCCAAGCCCCATTTTTCCAACATCACACTCACGAATTGTTCGGGGCGCGGGGGAATGGGTTTGCCCAACTCCAAGCAAGCCTCGGCGGCTTCTCGGGC
>JBBRUN010000068.1:0-15007 GCA_038247765.1 Gemmatales bacterium
AGCTTCTCGGCCAAGGCTTCGATGATCGGAATGCAGCGCAGCAGAGCCGTGCCACCGCCGGCGACGATGCCCTTGTCCACGGCCGCGCGGGTCGCGTGGAGCGCGTCTTCGATGCGGCCTTTGGTCTGCTTCATCTCGGCTTCGGTCGCGGCGCCGACTTGGATGATCGCCACGCCGCCGACGAGTTTCGCCAAGCGCTCGGTGAACTTCTCTTTGTCGTAGCTGCTCTCGGTTTGATCCATCTGCGTGCGGATCTGCTGCACGCGGGCTTCGATTTCCTTCTCGCGCTCTTTGTCGAGTTTCTCGCAGGTGATCGTGGTGTTTTCCTTCTCCACCAGCACCTTGTCGGCTTCGCCGAGGTGTTCGAGTTCGACGTTCTCGAGCTTGATGCCGAGGTCGTCCGAGATGAACGTGCCGCCGGTGAGCACGGCGATGTCGCCGAGCATCGCTTTGCGGCGGTCGCCGAAGCCGGGGGCCTTGACGGCGCAGACTTCGATGAGCCCGCGAAGCTTATTCACGACGAGCATCTGCAGCGCTTCGGCTTCGACGTCTTCGGCGATGATGAGCAGTGGCCGGCGCGTGCCGGCGATCTTCTCGAGCAGCGGAAGGAACTCGCGGACGTTGCTGAGCTTCTTCTCGTAGATCAGGATGTACGGCTTCTCGGCTTCCCACTTCATGTCGGGCGTGTTGACCACGAAGTACGGCGACACGTAGCCCTTGTCGAATTGCATCCCTTCGACGAACTCGAGGATCGTGTCGGAGGTTTTGCCTTCTTCGATGGTGATGACGCCGTCTTTACCGACCTTGCTGAACGCCTCGGCCATCAGGTCGCCGATCTTCGGGTCGTTGTTCGCGGAGATCGACGCCACTTGGGCCATCTCTTCTTTCTTGGTGAGGCGCTTGGTCAGCGTGTTTTCCAAGTATTCGACGGCTTTATCGACGGCCTTCTCGATCCCCTTCTTGACGCCCATCGGGTTAGCGCCGGCGGTGATGTTCCGCAGGCCTTCCTGGTAGATCGCCAAGGCGAGTACGGTGGCGGTGGTGGTACCGTCGCCGGCGGTGTCGGAGGTCTTCTGGGCGACCGCGTTCACGAGCTTGGCGCCCATGTTCTCGAACGGGTCGGCGAGTTCGATTTCCTTGGAAACCGTGACGCCGTCCTTGGTGATCGTGGGGCCGCCGAAGGATTTGTCGATGATCACATTCCGGCCGGTAGGCCCGAGCGTGATGCCGACGGCCTTGGCCAGCTTCTCGGCCCCGGTCAGGAGCTTGCGGCGGGCGGCGTCGGTGTAAAGAAGTTGCTTGGCCACGTTGGGAAATCTCCGGAAGAAGATGTTCACCGCAGAGAAAGAAGAGGTCGCAGAGAAGAAACGGGAATGGATCCGATTTCAATTGTATTCTCTTCGATCTCTTCTTTCTCTGCGGTGAAAATGTATTGATGTATTGTTGTTTTTACTTCGCGAGCTTGGCGAGGACGTCGCTCTCGCGCATGATCTTGTATTCGGTGCCGTTGACTTCCACGTCGCTGCCGCTGTACTTGCCGTACATCACGGTGTCGCCGACTTTCACGTCGAGCATGACGCGGGTGCCGCTTTCGAGCAGCTTGCCCGGGCCGACGGCGATGACCTTGCCTTGCTGCGGCTTCTGCTTGGCCGTGTCCGGCAGCAAGATGCCACCGGCGGTTTTCTCTTCGGCGCTGTTGGCCTCGACGACGATGCGGTCGTCGAGGGGCTTCAGGGTCAGGGCAACGGGGGCTTTCGATTCTTTGGCCATGGATCACTCGCTGTTAAAGATTGCGGATTTGAGATTGCGGATTTCGGATTTTAAGAATCATTGCGCACGAACTAGAATGCGGATCCGAGACTGCCGATTTCAAATCCGAAATCGGCAATCCCTAATCCGCAATTCGATTTACATCATCCCGCCCATGCCACCCATTCCTCCCATGCCACCGCCCATTCCGCCCATTCCTCCGCCGCCGTGATCGTGATCATGGTGATCGCCGCCGGCGCCCTTCGGTTCGGGGATGTCGGCGACCATGCCTTCGGTTGTGAGCAGCAGACAGGCGACGCTGGCGCCGTTTTGCAGGGCGCTGCGGGTGACCTTCACCGGGTCGACGATGCCGGCTTTGCGCATGTCTTCGTATTCGTCGGTGTCGGCGTTGTAGCCGAAGTTCTTCTCTTTGCTCTTGGCGATGTTGGCGACGATCACGGTGCCGTCCTTGCCCGCGTTCTCGGCGATCATGCGGCAGGGCATTTCGAGCGCCCGGTAGAGCACGCGGACGCCCGCAGCTTCGTCGCCGGTGAGTTTGAGCTTGTCGAGCGCCTTGCGGGCTTGCAAGAGTGCCACGCCGCCGCCGGCCACGATGCCTTCTTCGATGGCGGCCTTGGTCGCGGCGTGGGCGTCTTCGTACAGGGCTTTGCGTTCCTTCATCTCGGTTTCGGTGTCGCCGCCGACCTTGATCACCGCGACGCCCCCGGCGAGTTTCGCCAGGCGCTCCTGCAGTTTCTCGCGGTCGTATTCGCTTTCCGTCTTGCCGATTTCCTTGCGGATCAGTTCCGCCCGGCCTTCGATGGCCTTCTTATCGCCCTTGCCTTCGGTGACGGTCGTGTTCTCGGCGTCGATGCGGATGCGCTTGCAGCGGCCGAGTTGTTCGAGGGTGATGTTCTCGAGTTGCAGGCCGAGATCCTTGAAGATCGCTTCGCCGCCCGTGAGGACGGCGATGTCTTCGAGCATCGCTTTGCGGCGGTCGCCGTAACCGGGGGCCTTGACGGCGCACACGGTCAGCACGCCCTTGAGCTTGTTCAGCACGAGGGTGGCCAGCGCTTCGCCTTCGATGTCTTCGGCGATGATGACGAGCGGGGCTTTTTGCTTGTTGGCGACGAGTTCGAGCAGCGGGATCAGGTCCTTGACGTTGCTGATCTTGTCTTCGAAGATCAGGATGTACGGGTTGTCGAACTCGCACGTTACCGATTCTTGGTTGTTGACGAAGTGCGGGCTGAGGTAGCCGCGGTCAAATTGCATCCCTTGGACGACCGTGACTTCGGTCTCGGGGGTCTTGCCTTCTTCGATGGTGATGACGCCGTTGCTGGCGCCGACCTTCTTCATCGCCTCGGCGAGTTTGGCGCCGATCTCTTTATTGTTGTTCCCGGAGATCGTTGCGACTTCAGTGATCGCCTTCATGTCTTTCGGGTCGATCGGGTCGGCGAGCTTGTGCAGCTCTTCGACGACTTTTTCGACCGCGATTTGAATCCCGCGGACCAAGGCCATGGGGTCGCCGCCGGCGGAGACCGACTTCAGGCCTTCGCGGAAGATGAACTCGGCGAGCACGGTCGCGGTGGTAGTGCCGTCGCCGGCGATGTCGGAAGTCTTCGACGCGGCTTCTTTCACCAACTGCGCGCCCATGTTTTCGAACGGGTCGGCGAGGTCGATGTCTTCGGCGACGGTGACGCCGTCCTTCGTGATGTTCGGCGCGCCCCAGCCTTTATCGAGGATCACGTTGCGGCCGCGTGGCCCGAGGGTGCTGCGGACGGCCTTGGCGAGCTTGGAAGCCCCGGCGAGGAGCTTCGCGCGGGCGTCATCGGAGAACGAGAGTTGTTTGGAGGCCATGAGGGAACCGACTCCGTGGGATGCATGCGGTAACGGGTGGAGCCTGTCAAGCAACCCGCGTGCCGTGCAGAGCCTGCGTCGCGAGATGTGGAATTGCAGCGGTTTGGAACGGGACTTGCGCAGGCGGGTGCCGGATTGGCAGGGAAACGGAGGTTGGTTCTGGCAGACGTGGTCGGGCGATGAGATTGATGATGAAGCAACCGTGCACTCGGGGAGTGATCAAGCCGAGAGCAATAACATGTCCGCATAGGCTTGCTCGCGGATATGGATGGCCGCAGGCAGTTGCCGTTTGATATTCTCGATTGCCGAGGTGCACATGGCGGACGATGTCTCGCATTCGGCAATTGCTCGATCCAACTCGGAGATCAGCGACTTCTGGAGATTCGAGAACCGCATGGTGAGCGATCTTCGATCCGCAGGTGAAAGCGCCGTCTTCGGATCGAAGCGGAATTTCGAGAGCACCTCGCTCGTTTTCCATTGGATCAATTTCAGAATCCGTTTCTCCCCGAAGCCCGGAACCTGCCGGACGGCTTCGGGGGTGACATCCATCGCGGTGTAAATGCCGTGATCCGCAAGCGTCGATTTCAGCCCGGCGCCAATGCCTTCAATGTTGGCATCGGCTAAAGAATGTAAGCGGAGGTGGCGGACTTTGGCGGCCGCTTCCGCGAGTGTTCCGAGCCTTCGAAATTCATTTTGATGCAGAGAGCTCAAGCCCCGACACTCCGAGCACTTGGCATCGATCGCGATTTTTGCGATCGTCCGCTGGGCAACTATCGTAGACGCATTCGACTTCCATGCGGATTCTAAACCGACCACCGCCGATTCGGCATCGCGGAATACGCGCCGCCGGCGATCCAGTTCGTCTGTGGCGAAACGCCGGACGGCCTCGCGCATCTCATCCATTCGCCGGTGTACCGACCGTTGTCGATTCGATTCCGCTTGTTCGCCGACCGTCCGCGCTTCATCGGCTTTATTATTGGCCATCTCGATTCTTCGATTCGATTCGTTGTGCGCAGCGAGCAATTGTTTCCGCAGCGACCTTACACGTTGTTGCGCCGGCGAGAAGCGGCCCAGGTAATAGCGAACGACCGCCCAAAACCCGAATGTCACGAATAGCGTGCCACCGACGACACCGAAGTACCATTGGAACAGAACGAGCGGAATCAATAATCCCCCGAGTAGCGCAGCGGCGAAGAGGAGATACGTCCGCGACTCCCGACTTTTGGTTTCCCGTATCGCATGGGTTTGAGCGGGTACTAACTCGGCGTTGATTGCGGCTGTTTCCTTGAGGAGCCGGCGGTGATATCTCTTGCTCTGATTCGATAGCAATTGGCGCCTTTCGATTTCCTCGTCATCCAATCGTTTGCGGATCGAGAGTGCCTCGCGTTCCTCTTGCTGCCGAATGTTTTGGAGTTTTGCGACCAAACCCGAAAGGTCGTTGGTGAACGACCGGCCTACATAAGTATGCGGGGAAAGGAATGCATTCCTCGAGTACGGAAAGTCCGCCGACATGGCTGCCGCGAGGCGCCGCTGGATACTTTGCAACCTCGATTCATCGACGACAAAGGTCACCGCTGTTGCGGAGACTCCGAAGTAATATTCCGGTCCGTTGTTGGCCGCCAATCGGCACCAGACGCAGCCCGGCGCGCCCGACCAATATTCGTGACCCGGGTCCACGGCGCAGGTCGTAGTGGCCTGTTCCAGCCGGCGGAGTACGGGGATCCACTCCGCCGCCGTCGGCCGAGAATCGTTTTGGCTTCCGCGCTCGAATGCGCGGCGGAACAGCGAACCGAGTTCTGGCGGGATGTCGTGGAATGTCGGAGTGAACGGCGCGGGCGACATGCCCCAACTGGATGCGAGAGGTCCTTGCGCGAACCGATACTGCGTAATGAGTTGATCGAATGACAGGTCCTCTTTGCCGCTGTATCGTCCGGCGTAGGGGTGACGACCCACGAATAAGAGTTGGTAGATGAGGACCGCGAGCCCGAAACGGTCGTGGTTATGAGTGCGCGCAATCCCGCGCAGATTCTTCCCCTGCAATTCGGGCGGAATGTAGTGGGGCAAACCGACTTCGCAAAAGTGTTGTTTGCCATTGACCACGAGTTGAAACGAGTCGCAGTCGATCAATCGGACCAGCGCTTGCGGGGAAACGTGGGCATTGCGGAGTTGAACATCCCCGATAACCGTGCCGGTCGCGTGGACTTCGTCGAACGCGCACGCCAAATTCTGGGCCGCCCTCGACTGGAATTTCCACCCCGCTTGCGGGAAGCAATTCAACCGCTCATCCGGCAAATACAGTTGCCAAACTTCACAGTAATCCTTCAGGCGAGACATCGTGAAGCCGGCGAGTCGTTTCGTCGCGGAATCGTACAGCAAATCGCTTGGCCAAGTCGTCACGGCGAGCAATTGCGCGGTTGCCATCTCGACCATCGCACGCAGCTTGTCGCATTTGGCGGAGTCGGGAAGTCGGCCTGGGTGATAAAGCTTCGCTACGAGATCGGATGTATTGACCAGCGCAAAAACGTCTCCTTCGCCACCGCCCCCAATTCGCTGGCCGAGAACGACCGACCGCCCTGTAGAATTGATGAAAGTTGTCGGCATCGTCAGCCTTTACGGATTGCCAAGACGAGAGTTTTGTCATCGTCGGTTCGTTCATTGATATGTGCGGAATCGAGAAATTCGCGGAATGGCACTTCCAGTTCCAGAGTCGAACCGGATTCGCTTAACGCTCTGAAAAGCGGTTTGAAGAACGGCGCGTGCGGCAGATTGAACGCGTAATCCAAAGCCAGTCGTTGCAACCCGTCGGTTGTCATCGCCAACTCGCGAATCGCGCCGGATACGAATTCGTGCCGGAAGGCGGTTGGAAACGATTCGTCCGTCAAGAAATCGGTGCAGTTGACGTATTCCGAATCGCCCGGCCAAAAAACGACGCTCAAGTTCGAATCTGTATTCAATACAATCGCCCCGTCTCCAATTTGCCCGAATACGGCCCATTCCGGGCCGACTACCGAGACCAAAGCGGTGCAAGCCAGCTCTCTGGCCGCTACGCCCAAGAGTACAGATTGGTTGACAACCCCTTCGCGGATCGATCCGATCAACTCTAACATCCCCCCCCTCGTTCTCAACGGCTCGACATCGGTCTCGCGGCATCGCTCAACGAACGTCGAGCAGAAGTATTGCGCACCGGAATCGGAGTGCGAGGCGCTGCCGGCTCCGTCCGAGACCGCCATGGCGAGCCAATCTCGATTCGTACCGAACGTGGCCCATCGGCAACAGTCTTGGCATACTGCATTTCGAGCCAGATGGGATGTTCCCGTTCGACTTTCGGCAAGTATTCGCCACTCCTTGGCGCTCACAGGCTCGTCCAGCCGGTTGGCGGTTCGAGTTTCACTTGGTCTTCGTTCCCCGGCGGGCCCGAGAGCGAAACACTGCGTTGAGATTGCGACAGCCAGAGGAACATTTCTTTGAAGCTGTAACCCTTCAGTGCCAAAGGTTGGCGCACGGAAATCTTTTTGAGCGTGTCCATATCTGCACCCTGCACCCCCACGGCGAAGAACGCGAATTTCTTACTCCGCTCGCCTTCGTGCACTTTCGCGGCGGCGGTCTGCCAAGCGCTGCCGTCCGTCGGAACGCCATCCGTGATCAGAAAGATCCACGGGCGGTAATAATGGACTGCATTCTGCCTGTAGAGTTGTTTGCGCTGCTCGATGGCGTCGATGGCTTCCAGAATGGCCGCACCCATTTTGGTTTCGCCGTTCGCCACGAGCGTGGGAGGCTCGAACAAGCTGGCGGAGACGAAAGGAACAACCGTCTCAACTTGACTTCCGAAAGTGATGACCGACACCTCCACACGCCTCGCAGCCAATGCATCACCCAAGATATCGGACTGGTACGCGCGGAGGCCCTCGTTCACCTTGTCGATGCGAGTCACACCGCCCGAGACGGCGTTGTAGGTCTTGCCATCTTGTTGGACGGTGTAACCGAGGTCTTTCCCGGAGTCGCTGATTATCTCCGCCATCGAACCCGAAACGTCGATCAATAGTACGCATGGACACCGCGGTTCGGTGTTCGTCGCAAACTGGACATCCGCGAAGGGGAGTTGTTCCGCCACGGCGATCTCGCAGAGTATTCGTGTTTGGACAATGATATTGCGGTCGGCGCCGAAAGTCAGAAAAATACCCACCGTTCGAAGGCACTGCCGTCTGCGAATCTACTCCAGCGTCGATTTCTCCACGACGATGAGCACACCCGAGAAGAACTCGACTTCGCGGTTAAGGGCGCGCACGCCGAGGCGGGCTTCGCGGAGCATGCCGAAGCTGGCAGACAACAAACCGACGACGCCGATGACGGCCAGCGCGATCGGCCCGGCCGGAAAGATGTGATCGAGCAAGAAGTTGATGGCGATCCCCAAGCTCGAACCGACGAACGTGGCGAACGAGGCGTACAGCAAGGTGATCGCCTTCAAAATCAGGGTGCCGCGCTTTTGCTGGAGCCGGATCATGCTGCGGACGTGCTCCAACCGCTCGGCCGGATGGCTGAAGCCGCCGACCCCGCGGACGAGTTGATCGCATTGCTCGGTGAGGACGCGGAGCCGGTCGACGACTCGCGCCAGCCGATTGTTGGCCGAGAACAGCAGCGAGCCGGTCGCGGTCATGAACAACGCCGGAGACAGCATCGCCGTGAGGACGGAATAATCGGGCATCAGGGCTTCTTCTTCGGGGCGGCTTTGGCTTTCGGCGCCGCAGGAGGCGGCGGAGCGGCGGTCGCGCCGGCGGCGAGTGCGTTCCAACCCTTCGCGATGTTCTCGGCGATCAGCTCCGTCCAGAGGTCGTCGATCTGCTGGCGCGAGTTCGACACCCGGATTTCCCGTTCCAACGGCGTCTTCCGACCGGGGCTGAAGTCGGTGAAGTGGATGACGTACGCCGGGAAATCGTCGGCCTCGGCTTGCTTGTTCGTCTCCCACATCACGAATTTCCGCACCATCGTCGCGCCTTTCAGCACCTTCGTGTAGACTTCCCTCTTGATGACCGCACTCGGCTTCAAACTGGCGCCACCCGCGTCGCGGTCGGTGTCGGGTACTTCGGCCAAATCGGTGATTTGCTTAATGCGCAGATCGGTCGCGTTCACCTGTTTGTCGTCCCGGCGGCGGACGAACTGCGGCGAGATCAACTTCACGAGTGGCATCCGGCGGACGATCTTGTACTGCTTGGCGGCGCCGTCGTAGTTCAGCACCATCGTGGTCACGTTGCCTTGCGTCTTCTGCGCCAGCAGATCCAGCACGCTGATCTCGATGATCGTCTCCGGCTTCACCATGTGATACGCAACTTGGTCGTTCACCTCGACGTACTCGCTGGCGACAAGGTCGTCTTTCAAGTCGGCGTAGAAGGCCCGGCGGTCGTCTTCGCTGAACCCGCCGCCGACGTGCCCGAGCACTTGGAACATTCCGTCGGGCCGCATCACGGCGAGCAGAAGGTCGTGGATCATGCCGTGGCGGTCGTCTTCGGTCGATTCGGTGAAGCCGATGACGACGCAATCGAGCGTGTGCCGCGGCTTGACTTTGAACGAGCCCATCTCGCCGCGGACGACCACCCCTTCGGCCCCGGCGCCGATCCACGATTTGAACTGCTTGGCGATTTCGCCGCCGTCTTTGAGCCAATGCGTCTCGGGCGGAATCACGCGCGTGCCATCGGCGAAGATCTCTTCCAGCTTGGCCCACAGCTCGCGGATGCCGGCCTTGTAGGCGACGCCTTCGAGTTCGACGATGTCGAACGGGCCGAAGCGCAGATCGTCGAGTTCGGCTTTGCTCGCCGGTTGACGGGCAATGCGGCTGACGTCGTAGACGCGGCCCCGCGCACCGTCGGCCTTGTGGTAGTAGAGTTCCCCGGCGATGAGGGCCTTCTTGACACCGGCGGCTTTGAGTTTCTCAGCGGCTTCTTTCTGACAGGCGAGCCCGACGCGCACGGTACCACCGGGATTGACGTTGAAGGCTTCGCCGTCGGAATAGACGAGCATGCTGAATTCGCCGTCGATCTTGAAGCTGACGTGGTATTCGCCGGCGCCGAATTTCTTTTTCACCTCATCGCCATCGATGGCACGGAGCTTCGACGCGGTGTCGCGCTTGTAGTCTTGGGCCTTGGTGATCAATGTTGGGTCGGTGACGGCGTTGGCCGCGCCGACCGAGTACCCGGCGAGTTTGGTCTCGAGGCGTTCTTTGCGGAGTAGGTTCATGGCGTGGTCACCTCACTTTATTCGTAATCGTCCACCGAGCTTTGGCAAGTTTCCGAGGCCATTCGAAGTCCGATCGTACCGGGCAAACGACCAACTTGGCACAGGGGGTTACGATCGAACCTCGAATGGCTTTGGAAACTTGACAAAGTACGGTGGACGATTACTGCGCTTCTTTCACTTCTTCCGGGGCTTTCAGTTCGATGTTCGACAGGTGCAATAGCAGCAGATACTTCGTGCCCTGCGTGCGGCCTTCGAGAAAACCTTGATACTTCGAGGCCCCGCGGCGCAGGATCAGCGGCAGGTTCGATTTCGGCCCCGCTCCCAGCCGCAACAGGCTTTGCTTGGCTTCGAGTTCCTTGGCGATGTCGAAGAGGAAGTCGTACGTCAGGCCGTTGACGTGTTTCAGTTGGAGCTTGTTGACCATGACGAACATCTTGCAGACTTCCGCCTTCGGCATCAGTCGCCCGCTCCAGAGCAGCGGCGTTTCCGCCGACACGTTGGGCATCGACAGCGCCTTGGGCCGGCGGGCTTTCTCGGTGCCGTCGGGGTTCCGCACGATCTCGATTTGCTTGACGCCGTAGACCACTTGGCGATCCGCATTGACGAAGACGCGCGACGTCTCGCGGAGTGCCCGGCCGACTGATTCAAGGTCGATCTCCGGATCGCCGGCGATCAGTTCCTCGCCGACTTGCTCCGGCGTGCCGTACTTTTCCAGGAGGGCGCCGAAGTCGCGGTCGAGTGTGCCCTTCAAGAGCTTCGTCGATTTCGCGCGGCGTTCTTCGGCGTCGACCCACTGCACCCGCAGCGAGACGCGGACGCTCTCGGCGGCGACGGCGGCATCCCGCTTCTTGCTGTTCGTGATGGCGATTTGCGGCATGTTACGGCTCCGGAGGAGAGATTCACCAGCTACTGAGGCACCTCGAAGAAAGAAGATTTTCACCGCAGAAAAAGAGTCGCCGGGGTTCGAGCGCGGCCGATGTCCAACTCCATTCTTGAATCTTCTCAGCGTCCTCTTCTTTCTCTGCGGTGAAATTCTTCTTTCTTATTTTGCTCTGTTCACGGTGATTCCTGTTGTCGAATCACATCATGCTGAAGTCGATGGCGTCGTCGTCTTCGCCGAGGGGTTCATCGGCGTCGGCGACGGCCGGGGCCACTTCGTCGAGGCCCAGGAATTCCAGATCGGTGCGGCCGCCGACGCACAAAAACGGGTTGCCGTCCGAGCCTTGGAGCAAGAATCCGGCGTTGGCTTCGAGCCCGCCGCGGAAGCTGAACGGGAAGGTGTAGATCGTCCCCGCAGCGAGCGATTCTTGCAGCGGTTCGCTCACTTCGTCCGGCGTGAGCTGGTAGATCGCGTGGATGTTGTGCGAGAGGTATTCGTCGGTGGTCGCCGTGGTGTCGAGCGTCACGGGATTGTCGAATGTCGACTTCACCGGCGTGATCGGTTTGTTATCCGGATCGAAGGCTTTGAGTTCGGCCTTCTTGCGCCAGTGGCCATCTTCGGTAAGGTACGCCAGCGCCGTGCCCCCTTTGCCGACGATGGAGTGGCCGTCCGAAATCAACGTCGCCAGTTCGCACGGCTTCCCGGCGTCGTCCACGACTTCGAGGTCGGAGTAGCCGTAGAGTTTGTCCCGATCGACTTTCGAAAGGCCGAGGTTGATCGTCTCGCCTTCGAAGACCACCGTCAGTGGCTTGGCCATGTGGGGACTCGGGAAAGGGTCGCGGATCGGTGTTGATGAAGAAAATGGTAGCGGACGAATGCGGCGCCGCACAGGTCGGTTGCGGAATCGTTCGCCTTGGCCGGTTCCGGGCGCTTCCTATACTGGAGGAATTGCAAAATCCCGAGTCCCCTGCGGCGAACGACCTCCAGTTGAACCCGTCGGATCGCGTTCGGCCCACCCCTGAGACGCCATGACTGTCGCCCCCACCGGTAAGCGGAAACTCGATTGGTTGGCCGCGTTCCTCAGTTATTTATTGCCGGGCCTCGGGCAAATCGTGCAGGGCCGTGTCGGCAAAGGCATCCTGTATTTCGTCTGCTTGTACGGGCTGTTTTTCTACGGCCTGTCGATGGGGAGTTGGAAGAACGTCTGGCTCGGCGATTACTCTCAACAATCGGGCGGCGGCGTGATGGGCTTCAAATTGCCGGGGTTCACGAAGGACCTGTCGTACCGCAAAGAGTTCGCCGGCCAGTTTTGGATCGGCATCGCGGCGTGGCCGGCGGTGCTGCAATACCAAACCACCGAGCCGATTCCGAAGTCGGACGATCCCGGTAAAGAATCGTGGCAGCCCGCGCCGAACAAGCTCTTCGGCTCGTACATGCAAGTGCCGCCGGAAGCGGAGCTGAACAAACTCCAGCGCGACGCCGACAAGCGCTGGGACCTCGGTTGGGTCTTCACGGTGATCGCCGGCGTATTGAATATCTTGGTGATTTACGACGCGCTCGCCGGTCCGGTGATCCGCGACGAAGACGAGAAAGCCGCCGCGGCCAAGCCGGCGGGAGGTGCCGCGTGATCCTGTTCGCCGCCACCAGCATCTACTGGGATCTGCCCGTTCTGCTCATCGCCGTCAGCTTGGTCTACAGCGCCACGCGCCACGACCGCTGGGATCGCATCGTCAAAGAAGCGGCCGGGTGGATCGTCCGCATGGTCGGCTTCCTCGGCGGCCTCGGCGTCGTGCTGTACATCCTTTCGACGTACCCGGAATATTGGAAGATCATCGCCGGAATCGGGATCGTCGGGACGATCATCTACTACGGATACTCGATGAAGCTCTTCAAGAAGCGAGCGAAGCCGGCGGCGCCGATACCGGGCGCCAAATGACCGAGAGCCGCCGATGTCCGACTTCAACACCGAAGATTTGTTCGATACCATCGATCGCTGCGCGTGGGAACTGCTGGCGCGGTTCCACATCGAAGAACCGCCCGTCGATGCCCTGCAACTCGCCCAAGATGCCTTTCGGTACACCGTGACCTTTGAAGAGGAAGAGGAAGAAGAACCCGAGTACGGCGACCGGCCGAAGCGGCGCCGGCCGCGCGAATTGGTCATCAAGCCGACGCAAACCCCCGCCGGCCAGCAGATGATGGCGGCCCGCGCCTGCGCCAAGGAACTCGTGCCGACGATTTTGCAGAAGCTCGGCGTCGTTCCCGGCACCGAGCAAAAATCGGCGGCGACGCAACTGAGCGCCTTGATCGCCCCGCGGTTGCTGCTGCCGACGCGCTGGTTCGGCACCGTCGCCCGCAAAGCGAATAACGATCTCGTCCGGATTCAAGAAGTCTTCGACACCGTCGGCCTCGAAGTGATCGCGCTGCGGTTGCTCGACCTCGACGAGCACTGCGTGATCGCCATGGTGGACGACGGCAACGTGGCCCTGCGGCGCTCGAATGCGATGCAGGCGACGAAGAAACTGACCCCGGCCGAGGAATTGTGCATCGAGCGCGTGATCGAACGCGAAGAGCCGCAGACGGTGCGGAAAGACGGTTGGACGAGCCGGGGTTGGCCGGTGCCGACGGGGCCATTCAACCGAATCCTTTTGCGATCCGAGCCGGACGACGTATAATACCCGTTGAAAGTCGAGGCCACGGCGGTCGCATCCCAGCGGCCGCCGAACTGTTTTTGTGCCTCTCCGAATTTCCGAGACAGCGACGAACGCTAGATGAGGAGTGTGCGGAATGTCCGATGACCGCATCCCAACGACCCGCGCCGGCTACGACAAGCGCCGCGCCGAACTCGACCACTTGCAAGGTGTCGAGATGATCGCCATCACCACCCGCGTGGCCACGGCGCGCGATATGGGCGACCTCAGCGAGAACGCCGAGTACCACGCTGCGCGCGAAGACCAAGGCCTGTTGCAGGCGAAGATCAACATGCTGAAGGATCAGCTCTCGCGGTCGTACATCCTCGACACCGAGAACCTGCCCAAGGGCATGGTCGTGTTCGGCAGCAAGGTCCGCGTGCTGGATCTCGACACCGAAGAAGAAGAGACCTACGAGCTGATCGGCCCCGGCCAGGAAGATCCGGACACGAACCGGATCTTGACGACCAGCCCCATCGGGCAAGGCCTGATCGGCAGCAAAGTGGGCGACAGCGTGGAAATCGCCGTGCCGCGCGGCACGATTCGGTTCAAGGTGCTCGAGATCACCGTGGCGGATGTTTGAATCGACGCCGCCGTCGATCAAAACAGCTCCGCCGGGTCGGCGGTGCGGACCTTGCGCACCGCCAGCAACGCCGAGCTCACGCACATCCCCACCGTCAGCAGCAGTACGAGGCCCATGCGTTCCCAGGTCATGCCGATGGGTAGCGCCGCCGCGAGGATCGTGACTTCGTACAGGCCGAGGGCCGCGATGGCTCCGAGGGAATAGCCGCCGAGGGCCAAGAACAGGGCCTGATTCACCACCACGCGGAACAAAAATCCGAAGCGGTAGCCCATCGCCTTTAGCGTCGCGTACTCCGGCATGTGCTTCTTGATGTCGGCTACCATCATCTGATAGATGAAGATCGCCCCGACGGTGATCGCCAGCAGTACGCCGAAGTAGAAGAACTTCCCAACGGCCGTCTTGTTCACCCAGTAGCTGCGTTCGCCCGCTTCCATTTCCGCCCGCGTGTAGACCTGCACATCCGACGGCAGCACGGCCCGCAGACGCCGCGCGGCTTCGTCCGGATCCTCCCCCGGTTGCAGCGTCACGAGGCCGAAGGTGACCTGCTTCTTCGATCGGCCGGTGTACTTGGCGAAGGTCTCTTCGTTCGCCAGCAGCAGGCCGCTGTAGCTGAAACCGGTGCCGGCTTGGAAGTACCCGGCGAGACGGACGCGCTGGCCGTTGAGTTCGGTTTCGGTGCCGGGGGGCATGGCGCCGGGATCGCCGAAATAGGGCTTCGATCGGCGGTCGAGCAAGACGCTGTCGATCTGCCCGAGGAGCACTTGGGCATCGCGCTGATCGCCGTCATCGCGGAAGATGCCGCCGGCATTCGGAGGAAGGAAGACGCGGTCGAGGGTGCCGGGGTCGATGCCGACCATGCTCAGTTGCCAAAGTTTTCGGCCGCGCTGGGGGTCTTCGGTCGGGTTGCGCCACTGGCCGCCGCCCATCGAGAACGGGAGCACTTCCTTCACGCCCGCGGCCGATTCGGCTTGGGCGAGTCGGGTGCGATCGACCGATCCCGGCCGGCTGAGATCGATGTACTCG
>JBBRUN010000069.1:0-14832 GCA_038247765.1 Gemmatales bacterium
GCAGATCAAAGAATTCCACGCGCGGGTGAAAGGGACGGAGAAATTCTGGAACGGAGAGAACGCGGAGGCGATGCTGCAATTGATCGCCTGGACGCTCCGCGACGACGGCCCGACGCTGCGCGACCACCTCGAGTCCCGACCGGGACACCCCTTCCGAAGACGAACCACCCACGCCGAACCGAAAACGACCGCCGCATGATTCCGCAAAGCGTGTCCTGCACCCCGGCTGGGGAATCTGGAAAAAGCTGGGGAGTGGGGCCGCGCTTGCGGGATGTGCCGGGCGTGGAAGAGGTGTCACTCCGACGGATCGTCGTTCAGGCCTGTGCGCGCCATCAGGGCGACCAAAATACATCGTCTCGCGGCTTTCATCGAGGACAATGCAGGGGCGGATAGCGCCCATCACGGCAGTTTCATGCTGAGTGGCAATGGCGTCACTTTCCCGTCGATGAGAAACTGATTCGTCGGCACACGGAAGCCGACTGCCGAGGCAGCGGCATTTTGCCACATCTGTTCCGTGAGTCGGGCTTGATAGTCTTTGTTCTGGCCGAAGTCCATCGATTCCGGTAACCCGAAGATTTGTTGCTGTTTTGAGACCACGTTCCCGCGTGCATCGCTCACGTTGGCCGTGAAGTCGATGAACTGCTCGGGTAGCCGGATGGTCTCTTTCGGCCCAGTACCGATACCACTACCGCCAACCCGGAAACTGGATAGCGTATAATCGACTTGTTTGCCGGTCGTTCGCAAGGCCCCTGTGATAGTGACCGTGATTCCGCCCGGTCCGCTCTTGAATCCATTCTGCTCCAACTGTGGCGTCAAACCGGCAGTGACCTTCTCGATAAAGCTCGGAGTTCCGCTGATCTGGAGTTGGAACGCGCAACCGGGTTCGATCGTTCGTGGGTAGGCTCCACCGGCGAGTTTGTCGGTGAATTCGATGGCCGCAGAATCGGGGAGATTCCTTGCCTGCAGGGTCAATTTTTCCGACAGGGTTTTCTCCACCGACCAGATGCGACCATCGGGCGATAGGGTGCCGGGTGTACCGAAGTTCTGAAAGGTCCAAAATGCGACCTTGGATTTCCAATCGTAAAGTGTCGACCCGAGCATGGCATAGGCACCGAGGACCACGATGGGAGAATGGGGATACCCGGAGTAGGATCCTGAAGAGTTGCCCTCCCATTTGCCCGTCTCCACGCTCCAGCGAGACAGAGTCTCCCACGTGGACATCACAACGACTTTTTTTCCATCCTGGCTGAAGCCGGCTCTTCCCGGAATTGTGTTCAGAAGTCCGCATGATTCAAACCTGCCGAGCCGTTCACCTGTTGCGACTTCGTACAAATCGTAGCTATTGCCCGAACCGGTTAGAAACTGCTTACCTCCCGGAGAGATCTGGAGTGTCCCGGAGTGCCCTTCGGAGACATAGACCGCCTGGAATTCGGGCAATTTCCAGAGGACAATCTTCCCCGAAGCCTGAGTGATGGCCCGATCCGCGCCGACGAGGAAAAAGTTTTGAATCGAACCGTTCGCCCCGTAAGGCGTCCAGGTGCCGAGCTTCCGATTCTCCTTGAGGTTCCAGAGTGTGAGGCGGGATTTCTCCCCACTTTGCTTCCCCAGGAGCAGTTGACCATCCGGGCTGAGTGCCCCTTCGAACCGAGTTCCGGATCCGAGGTTGCTGATCCCCGATTCTTTGCCAGTCATCAAATCCAGTGAAGTCGCGTAGGTCGTGACTCCTCCCGACTGCGTGTCACTCAGCAGTACCGCTTTGGCGGCATTCGGTGCAGACATCAGAAGTTGTCTGGCGGTAGCTTTGTTCGAGTTCGCGATCGGGATCGGCTGATTCACGAAAGCACCCATCTGGGCGGGCGCAGGGTCGGGCTTGGCCATCCACGGAGCATCGCCTGTCGGAGGTGATAAGGTTCGGGCGCCGTCGAATTCTTTCGCGGGCGGCGGAGGAGTCGTCGATGGGATCCCGTTTGGCCGCGTGACAGCATCGGTTGGCCGCGTGACGGCATCGGTCGACCGGCCCGGTGTGGTCGGTGCGGACTGCTGAGCCACGTCTTCGAGTTTGTTCGGTTTGCCCCGCGAGACGAAGATGAGGCCGAGAATTGCGATACCCACGAGCACCGCCACACCGATTCCACCGGCAATGTATAGCGTCTGCTTCTTGGCCGCCGCTTTTTTATCGTCATCATCTTCGTCCTCTTCATCGCGGCGTCTCGACGGACGATTCCGTCCATCGGCTTTGGCGCGCTTCGGGGCACGAAGGGGTTCGTCATCTTCGTCGCCTCCGATGACTCGAGGTTTCGGAATCGCTTCCTTGGCGACGAAGAATTCATCGCACTCCTCGCAGCGGATCTTTTTCCCCTCGAATTTATCCGCGACGCGAAACCGGTCACGGCAATGCGGGCATGTGACGGATAGGGACATGCAAAACTCCTATGTGAATGTATAAATTTTAAGAATACGATCCGATGATGTTATTGCGATGCGAAGCTGATGAACGTGCCTGGAAAATTTGCGGGAGCCGAGCGTTTCTCCCGGACGTTCGACGGCTTGCTCGCGTGGTGCAGGGCGACAAGAGACCAGCCGTTGTTGCAGACCGCCGCCCCGGAGCTACCCGGCTCGGTGTCGGACGTGTAATGCACGACTACGTCGTCCTGCCACTGAAGCTCGTTCTGCTGCAGGCTGATCTCTTTCAGCCGACCGTTTGGGTGGCTGATGATGTTGGCGAACTCCCCCTCCGCAATGGCGAAGGCGGCCCGATCGACGCGGACGGTACCAAACCCGCGCCCAGGGTCGCCGTCCACCCAGCAGAAAGTATAGTCGAGGCCTCCGACTGCGGGGCTGGTGAGGAAGAGGCGGTCCGGGCGCAGGGCGAACGACAGCGGGGCGAGCGGCCGGCCGTCCGGCCCGGCTTGGTAGTCGAACACCGCGGATCCAGCGGCCGCGACGGCCGGGGTGTTCAGGACGTGGTTGTTCGTGACCATGACGTTGGGCCCGAGCAAAAACCCGGTCCCGTTCCACGACCCGGATCGACCACGGTAATCGACGCCGGACGTGCGGACCTGACACGTCGCCCGGCCGCTCGCCGCTCCGACTTCGAGAAACGCGGCCGGGAGGAAGTTCGACTTGCCGACGACGGCCTCGAACCCGCCCCGACTGGCTTTCGCCCGTGACAACTGATCCGGCGTCAGCGCCCCGCGTAAGAACAGGTCGGCGGCTCGGGCCTTCTGCACGTCTGACGGCGGGCTGTTCATCGCGGGTTTAGCAAGCGGCACGGACTGTAAAGTAAAAGTGTTGTGCGTGGCAACGTCATAACAAAAAACCGGTTGATCTACACGTTTCGTTGTGCACGGCTATAGCAACGATTCTTGGAGTTTCTTGTAGGGATCTGTTTTTTTGATGCTCAAGCAGAATACCGTAAACGAGAAGTTTTCTGACGTCTGTCGACGGGTTTCTATCGATCAGGAAACCTGGAAACCTGTCGAGTCGGGTTGAGAATCGAATAGTTGACAGCTGACAGTCGGTAGAGCTGGGCACGAACCATACAATCACTCGATGAACCGAAGCCCCGAACCCCCGACGACACCCCCTTCGCGCAAGCGCGTCGTCGTTCTCGGTTCGACCGGTTCCATCGGCACCAGTACCCTCGATGTCGCGGCGGCGCTATCGGATCACGTCGAACTCGTCGGCCTGTTAGCGAACACCAAATGGCGCGAACTCGCGGAGCAATGCCGGAGTTTCAAACCGGCCGCGGCGATCCTCACCGACCGCGCCGCGTTCGACCAAGTCGACCGGTCGCTGTTTCCCCCCGAGACGGAATTGAAGTTCGGCCACGATGCGGCCTGTGCCCTCGCACAAGCGAAGGATGTCGATATCGTCGTCTCGGCCGTCGTCGGCGCGGCGGGTCTGCACGGCACTTGGGCCGCGGTGGAAGCCGGGAAGACGGTCGCGTTGGCGAATAAAGAAACGCTGGTGGTCGCGGGCGGGTTGATCACCGAACTCGCGACGCGGAGGAATGCCAAGCTGTTGCCAGTGGACAGCGAGCACTCGGCCATCTTCCAATGCCTCGCCGGGCGGCCGATGGCCGAAGTCGAGCGGATCGTCCTCACCGCCAGCGGCGGGCCATTCCGCGGTCGCACGGTGGCCGAGTTGGAATCCGTCACGGTCGAAGCGGCGCTGAAGCACCCGACGTGGGTCATGGGGCCGAAGATCACCATCGACAGTGCGACCTTGATGAACAAGGCGCTCGAAGTCATCGAGGCCCATTGGCTTTTCGGTCTGTCCGCCGAGCAGATCGACGTGATCGTCCACCCGGAGTCGGTGATTCACTCGTTCGTCGAATTCGTCGATGGCTCCGTTCTGGCTCAACTGTCGCCGCCGGATATGCGCCTGCCGATTCAATATGCCCTCACGTATCCGCACCGCGTGCCGGGCCCGACGAAACGCTTGAATTGGCGGACGCTATCGCAGTTCCGTTTCGAGCCGGTCGACCGGCAGACCTTCCCGGCGCTCGACCTCGGCGCGGAAGTGATCCGCCGGGGCGGCAGTTGCGGGGCGGTGTTGAACGCCGCGAACGAAGAGGCCGTGGCCCGGTTTTTGAATCGCGAGATCGGTTTTCCGGAGATCGCCCGCTGCGTGCGGGCCGTGTTGCAGAATCACCATTACGACCCCAGCCCGACCCTGGAGGGGCTTCTCGCCCTCGACGGTTGGGCCCGCCAGGAGGTAGCCCGTTGGATCCCAAGCCCACTGAGCCGATAGCCGCCGCGCCGAGCACCCTGAGCCTTTGGTTCCGAGAGAACTGGAAGAAGCTCGTCATCCTCGCCATCGTCGTGGGCGTCATCTGCTATTATTTCTACCCGGCCGATGTGCTCCTCGCCGGGCTGGGCCTCAGCCTCATCATCTTCTTGCACGAACTCGGGCACTTCCTCGCCGCGAAGGTCTGCGATGTCCACGTCAAGACCTTCAGCATCGGCTTCGGGCCGCCGCTGCCGTTCTGCTCGTTCCAGCGCGGCGAGACGAATTACAAAATCGGCATGATCCCGCTCGGCGGCTACGTCGCGATGATCGGCGAAGGGGACGCCCGCCAAGAGGTGATGTCCGAAGGCGACCTCGTCGATGCGGAACCCGAACCGAACACGCCGGAGAGCGATCCGAACTACTCGCGCAGCTTCAAGAACAAATCGGTGCCGCAGCGGATGCTCATCATCTCCGCCGGCGTCATCATGAACATCCTGCTCGCGGGGACGGCCTTCGTCATCGCCTACCTCAACGGCGTCGAAGAGCAACCCGCCATCGCGCAATCGGTCGATCCCGGCTCGGCGGCATGGCAGGTCGGCATGAAGCCGGGCTCGCAGGTCACGCGGTTGAACTCGGTCGACAAGCCTTGGTTCGACGACATCCGGCCGACGGTGAACTCGACCCGCAAAGGCGAAACCGTCGACCTCACCTACGACTTCAAAGGGAACTCGGAATCGCACACGCTGGAGCCGCTGAAGCTCGAAGGGGCCCTGTTCCCGCAGCTCGGCATCTCCGCCCCGCAGAGCATGACGCTGATGAAGACGCGCCGCGATTCGGCGCCGCCGCTCGACTTCGGCAGCGCCGCGGCGAACGCCAAAGCCGCCGATGGCTCCGGTTTCCAAGGGGGCGATCGCATCGTCGCCATGACCGACCCGCGCAAAAACAACGCCGTTATGCCGCTCGAAAAAGACCGCGACCGCCTGCCGGGGGAACAATTCGATTTCCGCCGGAGGTTGGTGCAACTCGCCGGGCGCGAAGTGAAGATCCATGTCCTGCGGAAGGGCCAAGCCGACTCCGACGCGCCGACGGAATTGGTGATGCCGCCGGCGTTCCGCCAAGACACCGGCCTGCGCATGAAGATGGGCCCGATCGCGGCGCTGCGGCTGAATTCGAGCGCCGCCAAGGCCGGGTTGAAGGCGCGGGCCGTCGACGGCGATACCGAGTTGGAAGCGGGCGACACCATCACGGCGGTGCAGATCGTCGTCAACGCGGCCGGGGAGAAACGCCGCTTCAGCCTCGATCCGAAAGAGCCGAACAGCGATTTGCTCGACCCGTTGAAACTACCCTTGGAATTGAACAACTGGGCCGATTTCTGGTCGGCGCAACCGCATCCGAATCGAACGGTGTCGATCACCGTGCAGCGCTTCATCGATCACCGCCCGCAACCCGTGACGCTCGATTTGCAGTGGGATCCCGAGTACCGCGAGGACTTCGGCACACTCAGCTTGCCCGGTAGCCCCGTGCCCGTCGGCGGCCTCGGCTTGGCCTATCGCGTCTCGGCGGAAGTCAACGTCGTGAAGCCGAACAGCCCCGCGGCCGCCGCGGGCATCCAAGCGGGGGACGTCATCACGCAGGTGCGGTTGAAGGCGACCACCGCGGCGGGGAAAGTGACCGACGGCAGTTGGGACGAAGTCGAACGCAACCCGGCCAAGGACGCGGGCAAACCGAAGCTCGTGCGCTGGGCGTTCGTCGATTACAAACTGCAGATTCAATCGCCGCACACATTCGATTTGAAAATCCACCGCGATGGCCAAGAGATCGAAGTCCTGAACATCGCGGCGGTCGCCGACGCCGCCTGGCCCGTCCCGGCCGAGGGTTGGTTCTTCGGTAAAGAGCTGCAGGTGCAGAAAGCGGAGAACGTCGGCGATGCTCTACAGATGGGCTTCCGCCGCACGGTGCGGGCAATCCGGAGCATCTACCAAGGCCTCTACGGCATGGTCATCGGCCGGATTTCGGTGACGACCATGAGCGGGCCGATCACGCTGGCCCGCGCGTCGTATATCCTCGCCGGCGAGGACACTTGGAAGCTCGTGCTGCTCATCGGCCTCATCAGCGTCAACTTGGCCGTCGTGAACTTCCTGCCGATTCCCGTCCTCGACGGCGGGCACATGGTGTTTCTGATCTACGAACTCATCCGCCGCAAACCGGCGCCCGAGTCGGTGCAGATCATCCTGACGTGGATCGGCTTGGCCATGGTGGCGTGCCTCATGCTCTTCACCATCGGCCTCGACATCTGGCGGTTGCTCGTATGAACGCGCGGCTCGGGGTGGCGGTTCTCGTGGTGCTCGGTGCCTTGACGGTGGCTTTCATCGTCATGGGCATCCTGCGCCAGCGCGCTTCCCACGACCGCGTCGCCTGCCTCAACAACTTCCGCGAGCTGGGCCAATTCGCCGCGATGTACCAAGCCGACCAAAAAGGGGATAAGAAAACCGAACTCCGCAACTTGGCCGTCCCCGCCGGGACGATCGCCAATCCGACGCTGCCGCCGGAGCAGCGCCTCAGTTGGATCGCCGATTCGCTGGAATACCTGAGCCAAAAGCGGCAGAACACCGCGGAGCTCGCCGGCAAACTCGAACGCACCGCCGCATGGGACAGCGACCGCAACCGCGAACTGGCCAAGGCGCCGATCAAACTCTTCCTCTGCCCCGGGGCGTCACCGGAACAACAACCGGGGGATCCTGCGATCGCGCAATTCGTCGGCCTCGGCGGCATCGCGCCGGACGGTGCCTCACTCGGTCTCGGGCCGCCGGTGCCCAGCCGCGCCGGTTGTTTCCGCTACGATTCCCCGACGCCGCTGATGACGATCCGCGAAGGCGACGGCCTCGGCGCCACCCTGCTCTTCGGCGAGACGAACCGCGACCTCGGCCCGTGGATCCGCGGCGGCCCGAGCACCGTGCGCATGCTCGATGTCTCGCCCGACGCGCCGAGTATCGTCGGCGAGCAGTTCGGCAATTTCCCCGGCCTCGCCGGTTTCGGCTTCGCCGACGGCAGCGCCAAGTTCTTTTCGGATCGCATGAACCCCGGCGTCATCCGATCGATGTTCACCATCGCCGGGCGTGGGGAAGATCCATTGGTCGGGGAATAACGCGTGCCGTCGTTCCTACGGGGGCGAAGTCGAGCGAAGAGTTTCTATTGGTTCGTGGAAAGTCGACGGTAGAATTCGAGACGCACCCAATCGGAGATGACCATGAACGCATCCAGCCCAGCGCCGTATCCGGACTACACGCCGGAGCAAAAGACCGCGATTTACGCCAAGTACAAAAAACTGTTTACGGTCGAAGACCTGATCGGATACATCGAGAACGACGAGCCGACCATCCCAGCCGAGCAGGTCATGGCGGAAGTGGACGCGATCGTAGCCGCCTACGAAATTAAGCGCGGGAAAGTACCAGCATGAACGGCCCCCGGTACAAAGTCGCTTTTACAGGCCTCGCCAGCGAACACTGAAAGCGGTCGTGCGGCGCGCCGAGAGTTACGATAAACCGGCGTTGTTCGCGGACGCGATACGGCTCTTGCTCGGACAACTCATCAGCAAGCCGAACGAGGTCGGCGAGCCGATGTACCGCTTGCAATCCATGAAGATGGACGTGCGCCGCGTTGCGTTGGCTCCGGTCTACCTCGAATACGGCGTTCACCGCACCGAGCCTCTCGTCATCGTCCGGCGCGTGGTAGGCATGGCCGAGCGGAATAGCGATTACCGAAGCCGTCCATCCGTTTCGAATGCACTGCATCACACCGCCACCGGCACCTTTGCTCGCACCATCAAGTAGTTCTTCGCCAGCGTATCCAATTTCAATACCCCGTAGCCCAAGCCGAGTGAAGCGGCGATGGCGCCGAGTATCCAGCCGAGGTCGATGAGGCGCTGCTTCGCCCGCAGGTTGCGCACTTGGGACTCGCTCACTTCGATATCGACCGTCGCCCATTGGCGGTTGGCGTCGAGGCCGCTGGCCTTCCAAGCGTCTTTGATTTCTTGGGTCGCGGACACGTCTTTGGCCGAGTTCGCGGCGATGTACTCACCGGCGATTTGCTCGTCCGACGGCAGCACTTGAATCGGCGGATCGAGCGATTGCAGAACCTCGGCGAGCCGTTGGCGGGCGACCCGCTGGGCATCTTGGATCGCGTCGGCGCGGTTCGTGTAGGCCTTCTCGCTGCGGACGCCGACGATGCGGATCGCCGCTTGCGGATGTTGCGGATCGGCCTTCGTCACCGTCACATTCGCGTCGGCCGGGGTATCGGCGAGATTGCTGGCGATGTGCACCATGCCGCCCCGCGACTCGGGTTTCAATTTTCCGGCATTCGCCAGCGCGCTCTGCCCGGCTTTGGCGCCGCCGTCGATCCCGTTCAACTCCGCGGTTTCTTGGAGCTGGCGGGGTGGTAGCTTGGCCAACTTCACCGGCCCGGACGACGTGACGACGCGATCCGGCTTGGTATCGACTCGCGAAATCAACAGCGCGGCGCCGAGGCCGATGCCCAACAGCACCAAGAAGCGGAGGTTGTAGTTCCGCTTCGGCTTTTCGGTCGGTCGGCGGTCGTCCCGATATCGGTCGTGGCGGTTCATATTTCCTTCCCCGGTGGGGTTGTGAAGTCGCTCAGGCTCGGCCGAGACGCAATTTCTTGGCGGCCATCACGCGGGCGGTCGGCGTCCACGGGCTGACGGCTTGCACGGCGACGATGGAAATCACGATCGGCACGATGCCCATCGCGGGGGAACCGGCTTCCCACGGCCAGAGGAACAACAGCGCCCCACTCCAGAAGCCGGCCGCCAACAGCGGGAAGAGGCTGAATCGCTCCCTGCGATCGCGGGCGACCGATTTCCACCAACGGCCAGCTGCGAGCACGCCGCCGAAGTAGAGCAGATACCGGACGCCGGTGGAAAAGGCATCGCTCGGCATCGTGATCGCGCCGAAGACGAACGAATCGGCCCCGCTTGGAAACTGCGCTCCGCTCGGTCGCGGCATCGTCCAGCCGTCGAGCCAGAACGCGAGTGTGCCGATCATCAAACCGAGGACGCCGAGGCGGAGTCGGCGCGCCCAGCCATCCGAACTCCGGAAGGTCGCTTGGCCGGAGCCGAGCAGCACCGCCCAGGCGAGCGCGGTGCTCACGAGGAACAATTTCATCAACCCGGTCCAGTCGGACGGATTCGACAAAAGCCCGTAGGGAACCAAGCCGAGGGCTGCGACCGCCGGGGCCGCGAGCAGCGCGCCGAGCAAACCCGTGAAGCGATCGCGGAAGGTCGGCGGCAGCACCGGTTTGGCCATCGGCAGCGGCGTCTTATCCGGCGCCGGCCTGGGCACCGCGGGAATCGGCGGGGCTTTCAACCGCTCCGGAATCGGCACCGCTTTCGGCATCTCCGGGTCGGGCATCAGGATCAATCCCGGCGGGGCCGCGACGGCGCCGACAGCGCTCACGCGAACCCCGATGGGGATCGCCTGCGGCAGATGGATCGGCTCCACGGCCTTGGCCATCTCGGCCATGCTGGCGTAGCGCTTGTTCGGGTTCTTATCGAGCGCCTTCGCGATGATCGGCCGGAACGGCTCGGGAACGCAGGTCAGGTCGGGCGTCGCCGTGAGGTGCTTCATGAGGATTTCCCCGTCGGACTCCCCGTCGAAAGGGATTTTGCCGGTCAGCATTTCGTGCAGGATCACCGCGCAGGCGTATTGGTCGATCTTCTGACTGTAGTTGCCGGTGCTCACTTCGGGGGCCATGTAGTGCACGGTGCCAACGGTGCGCGTCTGGCGTTGGCTCGTGCTGATAGTTTTGCAAAGGCCGTAGTCGCCGACTTTCAGCGTCCCCGCTTCGACGAAGATATTCGCCGGTTTGAGATCCCGGTGGACGACGCCGCGATCGTGGAGGTGGCCGACGGCCCGGGCCAATGCGGCGAACCATTCTTTGGTGAGGCTCAGCGGTAATCCGTTGGGGTGGCGATTCAACACGGCCGACATCGTCTCGCCGAGGACGTATTCCATGACGAGCCACTGTTGACCTTCGGAGTCTTCGCGGAGGTCGTAGACGTGCACCAAGTTCGGGTGCTTCATGTTCAAGCAGTTGGCGATGCCGCGCAACTCGACCTCGGAGTGGCCGAGCAGCAGCTTGAGGGCAACCTCTTTGCCACCGTCGCTGACGGCGAAGTACACTTCGCCGAAGCCGCCCTTGCCGACACCGCGCTTCAGCGTGAAGCCGTCGAGCGGTTGTTGGCCGGATCGGTACTTGAACTTCATCGGAGCCCCCCGGAGAAGCGGCACCGGGCGAAGAACGCCTCGGTACGGCTCTCCTTATTCTTTGGGATATTCGCCCACGGTGAGCCGGGATTTAGGCTCGGAACTGGTTTTGCGCCGGCCTTCACCCGAAGCCATTGTACCCGTTCGAGTTGCGGGAGGAACAACGGCGATCCGCGAGCATGCGATTTTGGGGCTACCACCGGGACAAGCCCGGTGGCTCGTGAAGATTCTTGATCCACGCGAGCCACCGGGTTTATCCCGGTGGTGCCTGCGAATCTCAAACCACAACCGGGACAAGCCCGGTGGCTCGAGTGGATCAAGAATCTTCACGAGCCACCGGGCTTGTCCCGGTGGTGCCCGCGAAGATCGCGTTGTCGCGGATCGCCACCAGCACGTGCTCCTGATTCTCGACATAGCGCAATGCATTCTCGATGGCGGCATCGTCGTTCTTGTAGCGATCGCTCCCGCCCGCCGTCCACCAGCGTCGCGACGAGCCGTAGCTTGCCGATAGCGCCGCTTGCGTCGTGCCTTTCAAGATGCGCCGTACTGCCGGCCCGTCGGGCGGGGTGTCGAAGATTACAACGTGGACGTGGTTCGCCATAATTGCCGCGCGGCCGATGATCCACCCGCGTGGAACGACGGACTCGATCAGAGTTGAGGCGACCGTTTCGGCTTGGGCGGTTTCCAACAGGATCGGCGTGTCTTTTTGCAGTTTCGCGGCGATTTGCCTGGTGCGACTGTGGTCGGCCGCATAGGGCGTTCTCGGGGTGTTTTCGCGGGCTTGCCATTGCCCCGGAGCGTGGAGTGTGTGGCTGACATACCCGCGCGGGTCGCCGGGAACCCAAGTGCCGTAGGTCGTCCAAGTGATGTGCAGGGCGAATGGCCTTTCCATAAACGCCTCCGGAGTTGAAACCACCACCGGGACAAGCCCGGTGGCTCGTGAAGTTCAATCTTATCAATGAGCCACCGGGTTTATCCCGGTGGTGCCCGCGAATCTTCAACCACCACCGGGATAAACCCGGTGGCTCATTGATAAGATTGAACTTTACGAGCCACCGGGCTTGTCCCGGTGGGGTTCTATCTCCCGGATGTCCCCATGCGCCCAGCTATCGCCTTCATCATCTTGCTGTTAGGCCACTCGGCCGCGCACGCCGCCGGAGGCATGGTCGTAGCCGTATCCTCGCGCGCCACCGATGTCGGCGTGGACATACTGAAAGCCGGGGGCAACGCCGTCGATGCGGCCGTGGCCGTCGGCTTCGCCGAAGCGGTCACCTGGCCCGAGGCGGGCAACATCGGCGGCGGCGGATTCATGCTCATCCACCGGCCGAAGGCGAAGCCGGCGTTCATCGACTACCGCGAGATGGCCCCGGCCGCGGCGACCAAGGATATGTTCGCCAAGGGCATCGACTTCCAATCGGCTAAAACCGCCGGCGTTCCGGGGACCGTGCGTGGATTCGAACTCGCCCACAAGGAGTACGGCAAACTCCCGTGGAAAGATTTGGTGATGCCCGCGGTCAAACTTGCGGAGGACGGGTTCGCCGTGAATGCGGCCCTCGCCGGGCGGTTAAACGGCGTCCAGACCGCGAAGAATCCTGAGTTTCTGCGCATCTTCGGTAAGAAAGGCGGTTGGAAGGCCGGCGACGTGTTGAAGCAGCCGGACTTGGGATGGTCGTTGCGGTTGATCGCGGAGAAAGGGCCGGATGCGTTTTACACGGGCGCTATCGCGGACAAGATCGCCGCCGAGATGCGCGCGAGTGGCGGACTGATCACGCTCGACGACCTGAAAAAGTACAAGGCCCAGACCCGCACGCCTCTGACCGGCACCTACCGTGGTTACGAAATCATCGGTGCTCCGCCGCCGAGTTCCGGCGGCACGGCGATCATCACCGCGCTGAACATACTGGAACTTTACGACCTCAAGAAGAATCCGTGGATGAGCCCGGAAACGACACACCTCGTCGCCGAGGCGATGCGCCGCGCCTTCGCGGACCGGGCCAAGCATCTCGGCGATCCCGGCTTCACCAAAGTGCCGGATAAGCTGTTAACGAAGAAGCATGCGAAGGAATTGGCGAAATCGATCGACCTCGAAAAAGCGACCAAGAGCGAGTCGCTGACGCCCGAGATCGAACTCGCCCCCGAGAAGAACGAGACGACGCATTTCAGCATCGTGGACGGCGATGGTATGGCCGTGGCCAACACCTACACGCTCGAAAACTCCTTCGGCTGCAAGGTCGTGGTCCCCGGGGCCGGGTTCATCCTCAACAACGAGATGACCGACTTCAACCACATTCCGGGCATCACGAACCGCACCGGTTCTATCGGTACCGAGCCGAACCTCGCCGCCCCCGGCAAGCGGCCGCTGAGTTCGATGACGCCGACGATCTTGCTGAAGGACGGCAAGCTCACGCTGGTCACCGGTAGCCCCGGCGGCCGGACCATCATCAACACGGTACTCTGCGTCGTCATCAACTACGTCGATTACGGCGGCGATGTGCAAGCCGCCGTGGACGCCCCGCGGATGCACCACCAGTGGTTCCCGGATCGCATTTCCCTCGAAGACTTCCCGGGCCGGGCGAAGCTCGACGAGCAGTTGAAATCGCTGGGTCACACCGTCGTTACAAACAAGCAAGGGGACGCCCACAGCATCGCCCTCGACCCCAAGTCGGGGAAGTTGGTCGGTGCCGCGGACAAGCGGTTGGACGGCAGCGCGAAGGGGTGGGAGAAGTAATCCGCGTGACACCGAGCGTCACTTCTTGCGGTTGGCGAAGAACGCCGCGATGCGTTGCCGGGAGTCGTCCGAGCCGGCGAGTTTGACGAACGCCGCGGTTTCCAACTTCAACCCCTCCGCGAGCGGCAGGCTCGTGCCGAAGGCCATCACGGGGAGCGCCTCGCGCACGGCCGGCAGCGTCGGGTAGAGCGTCAGCGTGCTGCGGCCCGCCTCCGGTACGGGGTTCCGCTTCGTCGACCGCCGCAGGGCGTGTTGCCCGGATTCCAGCAGCGTTTCCGGCGCCATCGTCGCGAGCTTGCCATCGACGAGTCCGCAGCGGATGGCGTCGGTCGCCGTGATGCTGTCGCCGGTCATGAGCATGTCGGCGGCCGTGGTGACGGGGATCAACCGGGGCAAGCGCTGGGTGCCACCCCAACCGGGGATGAGGCCGAGCTTCACTTCGGGCAGACCGAGTTCGATGCTCGGGTTCGTCCCGACGACTCGGTAATCGCAGGCCAAGGTCACTTCCAAGCCGCCGCCGAGGGCCGCACCGTCGATGACGGCGCACGTCGGGAAGGGCAGATTTTCCAACAGGTCGAGCGTGGCCAGCCCGAACTCCATGAGCTCGCGCACGCCGGGATCGTCCGGCGCCGGCACGGACCCGAGATATTTCAAGTCGGCCCCGGCGATGAAGATGTTCGGCTTGCCGCTGCGCAGGATCAAGCCCCGGCAGGCCGCGCCGGTAGTCAATGTCAGCAAGACCGCGTGGAGTTCGTCCCACAGGGCGCGCGTCAGGATGTTGGCCCGACTGCCCGGTTGATCGATGGTGAGCTCGGCGAAACCATCCGGGCGGGACACGAGTTGCAGGGCGGACTCGGGCATGAGCATCACCGGAGGGAATTGGAATGGAGCCGGGTCGAACCCGATTTCGCACAGTCTACCGGGTCGGAATCGACCGTGCTACACCGGGCGTTCCGCATTTGCCTTGACCGATACGGGTTTCCGGCCGACGATACCGTTCCTACTTCATACTCGGCTCCATTCCATGATGCTTTGCCTCACCATCTTGCTAGTTGCCCTCGACCCGACGTTGCGCGCCGCCGAACCGGTGCA
>JBBRUN010000070.1:0-14739 GCA_038247765.1 Gemmatales bacterium
AAGCTGGCGTCCGGGAAGTCGAACAGGTCGAGTACCTCCGGCGTCAGATCGCGGACAATCGGGATGTAGACCGAACGCTTGGCATTGCCCGCGAGATCGCCGAGGCCCCCGCCGAAGCGACCGAGTTGCTGGGTCGGGCCTTCGGCTTTCTGCAGCGGCGAGCCGACCGGTGCGGTCTTGTCGAGTTCGCCGCTGACGGCGAGCATCGCATCGCGGATCGCCTCGGCGTCGAGCCGGCGCTTGCTCATCCGCCAGAGGTATTCGTTATCCGGGTCGGTCGCGGCGTTCGTTTCGTTGTGGGTGCTCGCCTGCTGGTAGGTCTGGCTGAGCATGAGTTCCTTGATGATCGCTTTCGTGCTCCAGCCCGTCTTGGCCAGTTGCCCGGCCAGATAATCCAAGAGTTCCGGGTGGGTCGGTTTCTGGCCGGCGGTGCCGAAGTTGTCCGCGCTCGCCACGAGGCCTTGGCCGAACAGGTGGCCCCAGATGCGGTTGACGTAGACGCGGGCCGTCAGCGGGTTCGACGGGCTGGCAACCCACTCGGCCAGTTCCAAGCGACCGCTGCCGCTCTTGATCTTCGGCGCCGCAGGGCTGATCACTTGGGCGAAGCCGCGGGCGACCGTCTCCCCCGGCTTGGTGAGTTCGCCACGCTCGTAGACGGGCATATCGCGGGTGAAGGTGCGGTCGCCGACGCCCATGGCCATTTTCTTGGCGTTGCCGTCGCTGTCGTAATAACTCAACTGCTTCTCGACGGTCGAGATTTGCGAGTTCACGACGAGCAAGCGGACGTTTAACTGCTGGTCTTTCTTCCCGGCTTCGACGGCGTCGTCTTTCTGTTTCTTCAAGTCGGTCAGGCGCGTCCGCAGTTTCTCGACCTCGGCCTTCGACAGCATTGTGCCGACGGGCACATCGGCTTTCGCGGGGAGTTCGACGAGCGGTGCGGCTTGAATGCTGCCGACGGTGCGGGCCGTGCCGTACTTGGTCTCGGTGCTCGTGAAGATCCCGGCGATGGCGTAATAATCTTTCGTCGGGATCGGGTCGAACTTGTGGTCGTGGCAGCGGGCGCAACTGATGGTGATGCCGAGCATCCCTTGGCTGAAGGTGTCGATCTGTTCGTCGGCGACATCGAGTTGGAACTGGCGCGGATTGCGTTCGTTGTGGCTCTTCGGCCCGACGGCGAGGTAGCCGGTGGCGATCAAATGCTCGGCCTTTTCGGTGTCGTTCTTCGACGGCAACAGGTCGCCGGCGAGTTGTTCCTTGAGGAACTGGTCATACGGCTTGTCTTTGTTGAAGGCGGCGATGACGTAATCGCGGTAGCGCCACGCGAACGGGTAGACGATGTTCGTCTCTTTGCCGCTCGACTCGGCGTAGCGGGCCACATCGAGCCAGTGCCGACCCCAGCGCTCGCCGAACTGCGGCGTGGCGAGGAGTTCGTCGATCACTTTTTCAACCGCCTTCGCGGTTGTATCCTTCACGAAGGCATCGAGTTGATCGGGCGTCGGCGGCAGGCCGATGAGGTCGAAGTACATCCGGCGCAGGAGCGTCGCTTTGTCGGCCGGTGCGGAGGGGGTGAGGTTCTTATCCGCGAGCGTTTTCAGCACGAAGGCATCGACATCGGTCGGGCGAGCCGAACTCGGTAACGAGTCGGGTGTTTTCACCTTCGGAATCTCGGGTGCTTTCACCGATTGGAAGGCCCAGTGCTCTTTGCCCTTATTGATGTCGATCGGTTTCGATGTGGAACCGGCTTTCCCGGTGCGGGGGTCGGGTGCGCCCATCGCGATCCACTTCTCGAAGTCGGCGATGGCATCCGCGCTCAGTTTCTCTTTCGGCGGCATCTGGTTGAGCTCGGAGCCTTTCATCGCCAAGATGATCAGGCTCTTCTTCACATCTTTCGCGATCACAGCCGGGCCGCTTTCGCCGCCCTTCAACATCCCGGCTTTGGTGTCGAGCACGAGGCCGCCTTTGGCCCCTTTGGGCGTCTCGGCGGTGTGGCACGAATAGCACTTCTCCACGAGGATCGGCCGGATTTTCTTTTCGAAGAAGGCCGATTCGTCGGCGGTCAGCGCTTTCTCGGCGGCCGGTTGGCCGGGGTTGTCTTTGAGTTTATTTTTGAAAATACCCTTCTGGGCGTGGGCGAACTGCGGATCGGACAGGAGCGCCATCAAGGAAAACGAAGCGACCGCGAATGCGGCGGCTTTGAGGAGTCGGGATTTCATGGCGTGATCTCGCGGGTCCGCGGTGGAGCAGTCTCAGGCTAACACACTCCCCCGTTGCCGTATTACACCGCGTGCCTGAGAAATGTCTAAGGCCTATCGGGGATTCTTCCCAACGCGAAGAATACCGCCCCGGCTTCGACTTGGCCCTTTCCGAAAAGCAAACGACCGCGGTAGAATTCCCCCTTCCACATACTCCACCGGAACTTCGACACCGCCATGAGCCGAAGGAAACGCACGCCCGACTACGACGATCAAGTCAACGACTTGGTCGAACAAGCCGATGACTTGCCGGAAGGCCCCGCGAAAGTCGCCATTTACGAAGAGGCCGTCGCGCTCGCCGACCTCCACCGGGATATTCCACTGGCGTACGAAACGCGCATGGCCATGCTTTGGCCGGCTTACCACGCCAGCCGGCAGGATTTGCTGCTGGTGCATTTCGCGTGGTGCTTGGCGCAGCTCGACGCCAACGACGAACTCGACGCCCACAACGCGCTTTGGGCCTACCGTTGGGTGCTCGACACCATGCCCGGCTTCTCGGACATCCCCCGCGGGCGAATCGCGGACGCCATCGCCGACATGATGCGCCGCTACGAAGAGTTCGGCGTCTCGTTGCGGCCCTGTTACCTGCTGCACCGCCGCGTTTACCGGGGCTTGGGCGACCGCGACGCCGCTATCGCCGCGCATAAAAAGATCTCCAAGACGAAATGCGATTGGCTCTGCGACGATCTCGAAACCGAGAGGGCCTTCGCCGTCTTCTTCGCGGTCTTTCTCGAGAAGCACGCCGAGGCTCTGAAACTCGCCGAGAAATTATTGACCGAGCGCTTCCTCACCGACCACTTCCGCGGCTTGATCATGACCGACATCCTACTTTCGCTGTGCCGGAGGGATCACTGGGAGCGGGCCGCCGAGTTCCAAAAGTTGTCGCTGCCGATGCTGAAAAAACAGCGGCAAAGCTCGGGCAACTTCGCCGTGCACACGGAGTACCTCAGCGTCGTCGGCGACTTCGCCGCCGCCGTCAGAGTCTTCGAAGGGCACCTGCTCGAAGCCGGGACGGAGCCGAACCGCATCACGCGCTTCGACTACTACCGCGCCGGCAAGTTCCTGTGCACGCGCTTGCAGTCCTCCGGGAAAAGCAAGGCGAAGATCCGCGTGCCTGACGTTTTGGAGATCCCCGGGGCCGAAGCCGGGCGCATCCGCAACGACCTGCTGTTGGCGTGGCTCGACGAGCAACTCGCCGATTTGGTCGCCCGCTTCGACGCCCGCAACGGCACGCCGTTTTTCGCCGAAGAACTGGCCAAGATGAAGGGCCTCACCGAACTCGCGGCGAAGTACGCCGAACGTTCCACCCCGGTAAAAGTGGCCAAACCGAAAATCAAGAAGGTGCCATGAGCGACGGCGAAGACGACATCGACCGATTGATGCGCGAAGCCGGCGGTCTACCCCACGGCCCGGCGCGGATCGCGCTCGTCGAGGAGGCCGTGCGCATCGCCGACACGCGCCACGACCTGCCGAAGGCCTTCCAATGCCGGCTCGAACTCGTCAACGCCGCGTCGTCTGGCGGGCAGCCCGATGTCAAGCTCGTCGCCTTCGCTTGGTGCCTGGCCCAATTCGACCGCGATAAAACCCAGCTCGGCGGCCGGGCGACCGAGATCGACCTCCTGTGGAAGTATAAGTGGGTCGTCGGTGGTCTGCCGAGCTTCCACACCGTCACCCGCGAGCAAATCATGGCGGCGCTGAGCGACATGCGCCGCCGCTACAAAGCCGATGGTTCGACGATGCACGCCGTGTACGACGAAGAAGAATCGATCGCCATCAGCTTGGGAGACAAATCCGCCGCGGTGAAGGCCCACAAGAAGTTGCAAACGACCCGGCGCGACATGTTCAGCAACTGCGCCGCTTGCGTGCAAGATCGCCTCGTCAGCTACCACCGCTTCTTGGATCGGCACGAAGACGCCATCGCCGCCGCGGCGCCGATCCTCTCCGGGAAGTTGCGCTGCAGCACCGTCCCGCACCGCACCTACCCGAAGCTGATGAACTCGCTCTTCCGGCTCGACAGGCTGAAGGAAGCGATGCACTACCACCGCATCGGCTACCCGATGGTCGGGGCGAACGTCGGCCACACCGCGTTCGTCGACGACCACATCCGCTTCTTGGCCCTGACCGACAACCACACTCGCGCCGTCCGACTGACGCAGAAGCACCTCCGGGCCGCGCTCGACTATCCGAGCCTCCACACCCGCTATGCCTTCCTGCGCGACGTCCGGTTGCTGTTCCACTTCTTGCAGCAAGCCGGCCGAAAAACCGTCGCCCTCCCGCTGCCGGAAGACCACCCGCTATTCAGCTCGACGGGCCGGGTGAAGGTGCCGGAGTTCTTCGCATGGCTCGACACCGACTCGCGCCGCATCGGCGCGCTCTTCGATGCCCGCAATGGCCGCAATAGCTTCATCAGCGGCCTCGATACCGATGTGGAACCGTCGATGGTGATGAAGCCGATACCTTTCAGTAAGACGCGGGATGGGAATGACAAAAGCAGTTGAGCCGCAGTCGGGATCGTTGAATCCGGGTGGACCCGTCAGATTGACAAGTCTGCACCGTTAGACCACAGTGCCCGCTACCGCAAAGTCGCGGCGGATCTAGACAGACTCCTCGGCGACAACGAGGATGCCTTGGCCGGCATGGCCCCGGAACTGCCCCCGCTGTACCGTCAACCGTGCGAGCGCGCCGAGTCGGCGGCGTGGGTGCTGGCCAAACAAACCGAGCGACTGGGCCATCCCCGCGCTACGGAAGCAATTGGCCGACTCGACAGGTCGATGATGAGCCGTGGCGGTCGCTCACGTCAGCAATTTCAAGGTCATCCATGCCGCGGAGGCGATCGCCGCGCCGATGAGGCCGCTGATGGCGTCCCGCTTCCAGCGGCTTTGCGGTCGCACGGCGGCCAGCAAGAAGCCCCATTTCGTTTTCGCTTCTTTCGGCCAATCTTTCGCCCGTCGGTCGAGTTCGTCGAGCATCGGGTGCCCGCCGATTTTCGCGGCTTCCGAAGCTAACCCGAAGGCGTGCGAATCGAGGCCGTCGAGCTTGGAACGGAGTTCGTCCGACGCACTCGCCCCGAGCGCCAGCGCTAAGAAGGCGTGGACGCGGTTCGGGTGCTTCGCGAAGTCGCTTTCGAGTGCCCGCCAAGCCCGGAGGGTGTTTTCAAACAAATCAGTAGCATCGTTGGCCAGCGTCGATCCCAAGTGAATCAGCACGGCTTCAAAGTCGGCTTGCAGCGTCCCCTTCGACGATCGCTTCGACAGTTCCCGCGTTACGGCATCGAAGACTTGGCCTCGGGTCGCACTCGGCAATGCCGAGGGTGTGACCGCGAAGGCCGCACTGAGCGGGGCCATGGCGTCCGGTGTGAATTCGGGCGAATCGAGGAAATCGCGGACGGCGAGAATCGCGTCGATGCGGGCCTTCGACCCGTCGCCGAGTTGGCTCTGCTCGCGCAGACTCCGCAGGAATGCCAGCACCGTTTGGTTGTGGATCGCATCCGCCGGGGGCACCGCGAGGAATTGACCACCGAGGCGATCCAATCCCGACTGACCCGCGAAGAGTTCCAGCAAGCGCGTACCTTGGGTTCTCACGAGCCGATCCGCGTCGATCTTCCCGGCTTGCAGCGTCGATTCGAAGAAGCGATTCAACAAACTCGCGGGGTAGTCCGCGGCGTTCGCCACGACTTCTTCGAACCACTGGCGATTCGGCGCTTCGGTTTGCAAGCTTTCGAACAGCGAGACGGACCGGTCTTCGTCACCGAATTGCAGGAGCACGAGCGCGAGCGCCGGGTGTTGGGTCAGCGTCTGCGTTAGGGTCGCCGCCGGTTCGCCCGGTTGGGTCAATGCGGCCCGCGCCGCCGCGATATGGTGGGACTTCGGCAAATCGAGCGCCAGCAATTCCGCGAGTTTCTCGGTGGGTACCGCCAGCCACGGTGCGAGGCTGGCATCCGGCCCCGAGCCCGGATTCTGCTGCTGCTTGTAGCGGACGAACCGCGGCAACACGTACCAGCGCATCTCCCACGACAGTTGATCGGGCTTCAGCGAACCCGCGAGCAGTTCGCCCCAAAGGGCGTTCGCCTTGGCCGGCGCGACCATCGGGAGGATCACTTCGAGCGCGTTCGCCGCGCGGTCTCGGTCCGCCGACTTCAACGCCGTCAAGCCTTGTTCCCGCACTTGGCCCGCGAGTTTTGTCAGCACCTCGGGCTTCTGCCGGAGGGTTTGAATCGCCCGGCTGAACGAAGCGTGGGCGAAGGCTCGGTCTTCCAGTGCCCAATCGAGGAACTGCTGCAAGGCCCCGGTCCGCGCCGCGAGCCAGGCCGTCAGCGGCGGGTGCTGCAAGGCTTCCGCGGCTTCGGTCTTCGTCAGTTCGCCCGATTCCCGCGTCATCCGGAATACGAGATCGAGGTGCTTGGCGTCTTTCAAACCGAGCCGTTGCCACGTCGCTTTGATTTCGTCGAGGGCGCCAAATTCCCCCTTGGCCAATGCCTCCACGGCGAAGCCCGCCATCGGCACGGCGACTTTCAAATCGGTGCGCTTGCCGCTGGAGGCATTGAGTGCGACGTTGCCACCGGAGTAGCAGCCGCCCGGCAAATCTTGCTCGGCCGAGCCCGATTCGTGGCCGATCAAACGGGCCGTGCACAGCAGCGGTTCCGATTCGTACGTGCTGAACGTGAAGTCGTCGAGCAGCCCTTGCGGGAGCGCCCGTGTGAGCGCGTAAACGACCTTGGCGACGTCGTCGGCCGAGGCCGCGAGAAAGATGCGCGTGGTCGAGGGAGTGCTCAGAAAGGCGCTCAGGGCGAACTCGAGCAGCTCCCGTTTGTACGGCACCTCGAGCCAACCCTTCAACCCGACATCGTCCAGAACATCGGCCACCGGAAGGTACGGCAGCTCGGGGAGTTCGGCGCCGCTATCCGGGGCGTGCCGTTGCCAGAGCGGGCTGCCCCACGTTTGAATGGCCAACTGCGCATCGGCCGTGTCGGGGACGTTCAACAGAGTGTGGGCGAAATATGAACTACCTTGCGGCGTGACGTGAATCAGCATCCGTCCAGTCGGCGACGCCAACAGTGCCAACCGCACCGGCAGCGGGTGTTCGTTCTCGAGAGTGCGTCCCGGCGGGGCGTCGTACAACCCGGACGGTAGCGTCGAATGCAGGTGATCCGGCAGAATTCCTGCGGTGCTGGCCCGCACGGCGGGCAGCCGCAAGCTCCGTCCCGGCAGCGGGGTGTCGTTCACCGAAGCCGGCGCGGCGGCGATGGTTCCCATCGAATAAATCTGCTTCACGGTCGAGCTCCCTTGGCACCGGTCGGATGACAAAGGCAACCTAGCACGCAATTCGGCCGGGGGCGGAGAATGCGGACTCCGGCGGATTCAGTCCCGGCTGGAGCAGTGATCAATGGTCGGTGGTCAGTCCGACATTTTGTTTCAACTGCACGAGTTTCTTTCTGACCACCGACCACTGTCAATCCCGGCGCTTCTTTTTCTTCTTGACGCTCTCGTATTCCAGTCGCAACACGCGTTTCGGATTGCCGAAAGCGGAATCCGCCAGTACGACTCGGATCTTTTCGTTCTCGTCGCCTCCGACGGTGTTGCCGTCTTTGATCACCGGGCCATTATCGAGGACGTAGTTCGCCAGTGCGAAGAAGCGCTCGCGCAGATCACCCGGTTCGTCGGTCGAGGATTCGGTTTCGAACTCCCGATGGCCGAGTGCCTTCAGGCCGACGGTGAACCCGGCGGTGCGGCCGTCCTCGGCCAGACCGGCGCGGAAGTCGATCCAGAGGTACAGCGGCAGGCCATCGTCGCCGAGGCTGTCATTGGTAAAGGCTTGAAAGATCTTCGAGGAATTGACGAGCGCCGCATCGCCCCAATAGACGCCGAGGGCTTCCTCGCAGGTCGCCAAGACCGACGCGCAGACCATCGTCAGCAGTTTCGCGCGGGCGATCGGATCCTCGTCGCCCGTGACGGTGACAATGATGTGATCGGTGTGTTCGCGGAGAACCTTGCGCGCTTCCGGCCAGAAAAAACTCGTTTCGCACGGCCCTTCGAGATCGCCCCACGGGATCGGCGCGGGCATCACCCCGAGCAAGACGATGTCGTCGCCGACGGCGAAGCCGATTGTGTTCTCCTCGCCGCCGTCGGATTTCACCGGTTTCGGGAGGTCGGGCCAGTTTTCATGGAAGTCGGCCCGGATCGCTTTTCCCGAAATCCGGGCATTGGCGGCGAGCGGGATCATGGCAATCGACAGAGCCATCGCGAATCCTCAATCAGGTGCCCTTCAATTTCCGCACGGCTTCGGTGGCGTCCCAGTAGCGGGGGTGCTTTTCGTAGGCCGTCACGGCTTCGTAAATCTGGATCGCGGCGGGGATGTTGTTATTCGCCTCGTAGGCCCGCGCGAGTTGGAACAGCGTCTCGGCCCCGCTCTTTTGATACTCGCGGTAGGCCGTGTAGGCTTGAATGGCCAAGTCGGGCCGGGCGAGTTCGTTGAGGTACAGGTCGGCGAGCAAGCGCGTGGCGAGGAACCACGCATCCTCCTCGTCGCCGCTGCCCTTGGGTTGTTCGCGGACATCTTCCAGAATCGAGATCGCCGCGTCGCGCTCGCCCTTGCGCATGAGTATCCGCGCCTCGGCCACCATCACCGAGTGCAGGTTCGGCTGCACGATGCGGGCGATAGTCGCCAGGTGCAGGCCCCAATCGAGGGTGTCCAAATCCGGCTCGGCGAGATTCGACACCGCCTGCACTTTGCGGGTGCAATAGCCGACGTCGAACCACGAGGCGATCTTGTCTTTCGCCGCCCGGATGCGCTCCGGATCGACCGAGAAGTAGTACGACTCCTTCTTCGCCAGCAGGTCGGCGTCGTTCTTCGAGTAGATCAGGCCGCGCTCGACGATCAAGAGCGCGTTCAGCACGTCCCCGCTCTTCGCGTGCAACTCGGCCAAGTGCCGGAGGGTGTTGACGTCTTCTTTGCCGCCCTCAATGAACAGGCGTTGATTGTCGATGGCGGCATCGAAGTCCCCGCGCGTCGCGGCATCGTCGATCAGCCTCCGCAGGCCGGCGAAGTAGAAGGTCTGTTGATCCGCCGCGAGCCGGGTCGGCCCGGCGGTCAGGCCGCTGCGCTTCACTTGATCCCAATAGCCGTGGGCTTCTTCGGCTTGGCCACGCGCGGTCGCCACTTCGGCGAGCTTGGTGAAGATGCCGGGACCCCGACTCGGCAAACCGCGACCGGCCATCCGCAAGTACGCCATGCCGCGATCGGGTTGATCGCCGTCGAGCAAGGCCAACCCGAGTTGCTCGGCGTACTCGTAGTTGAAAAATTCGGGCGCCCCGTGCGTGCAAGCGGCCACAAATTCCGGTTCCGAAAGTGTCGAATACAAACTCTGGCGCAGTTCCATCGCTTCGCCGTCGTCCGGGTGCGTCGTCAACCGCCGCTCGACCGCGGAGATCGCTTCCATCCGCCGGCCGGGTTTTTCCAGAAGTTCGTCGCCCAAGCGCAGCACGAGTTGCGGGTGCTGCCGCAGGGCCAAGCCGTAAGCGGGGTAGAGCACCTCTTGGCGGACGGCCTGCACGTACGGCTGTTCGGGATCGAGCAGGCGGTTCAAATACCCGGCGGCGAGGTCGTAATCCTTGGCGTGGGTCTGGGCCACGGCCTTGAGGTAATCGGTTCGCGGCATCAGCGCCGGCTTGTACCGCTCGACCGTATCGAGGAGTCGCACCGCTTCTTCGCGCTCTTGGACGGTCGGGGCGCGATCCTGCACTAAGTGCCCTTGGGCGAGCTTCAAACAGAAGTCGAAGTTCAGCAATTGCTGGGTGTTCCCGTCGAGTTTCGACACGTCGACTTTGCGGTGCAACTCGTACAGGCCCTTCATGGCCATCTCGTTCTTCTTGTCGAGCTGCAAGGCCCGGCCGAAGGACGCGATCGATTCTTGGATCCGCCGCAGCGACAGATTGCCGTAGCCGCGCAGGGTGTGTTTGAAGACGCGCAAGCCCGGCTGCACCCGGACCGAGTAGACGTAGTAGAGGATCAGCGGCACCAAGAAGATGAGCTTGTCGCCCGACTCCGGGAGTTCGGACGACAGCCGCAATAGATAGAGTCCGACCCCGAGGCCGGCGCAGAGGGCGGCGATTTCGACTTCGGATTCTTCCGTCTCCCCGCAGAAGGCGAGCAGGTAGAAGAACGGCAACCCCAACAGGAGGATCGTGGCGAATCTCTGTTGGTCGGCTTTGTCGGCGAGGCTCGGGAACGCGTCGATGTAGCTGATGGCGAGATAGACGCCGATGGCCCCGACGACGGCCCCGATGATCAAGCGGTAGAGTTTGTCTTGGATCCCGGCGAGGCGGTAGAAGCCGAAGCCGAGAACGGCCCCGCCGATGGCGAAGTAGCCGAGCCAATCGTAGATGTCCGACTGGATCGGCGAAGTCACCATGCCGCCGAGGATCGCTTGGAAGGTCTCGGCTTCGACATCCGGCGGCCGTTCGAGGAACAGCCCGGCGGTGAGGCCGCCGATGACGCCGAAGTAGATGCAGAAGGGGCTATCGAGTAGCACGAGCAGCAAGAATCCGGGCGGATTGCGGAAGGGGCGGTAGCCGCGCAAGATTTGCTGGCCGATGCCGAGCAGAAAGCCGACGGCGAACCCGGCGATCAGGTAGCCGACGACGCGCCAGACGGAATTCCACGCCGGGTGGACGAGGGCGAGGTAAGCCCAAAGGCCTAAAAACAGGCCTTTCAACACATATTCGCGTAGCACGGCATTCATGGCCGGGGAACTCGGGCGGAGGGGAACCATTCCGATGGACGAATGGGGAAACGATACGGGCCGGAGGTGGCGGGGGTAGGCCGGAACGCACTGTTCGTGCGGGAATATCAACATACTGGAAAAAAGTGCGCGGAAGCTGTGAATTCTGATTCCAGCGGACGCGTCCAGTCGGTATAGTTCCACAACTGCGGTTGGTGCGGAGGTCGCATCGCCGAAAGTGAACGTCCTACTTTTACGGAGACGGCACAGATGGTTCGGAAGATCACTCGGTCGGCGATCTGCCTCACGGCGGGCCTGTTCGCACTCAGCCTCGGCATGAGCGCCTTCGCCGCCGACGAGAAGAAGGAAGACAAGGTTCCGACGGTCGAAGAAATCATGAAAAAAGGCCACGCCGGCACGAAGTCGCTCAAAGCCAAGATCGACGCCAGCGTCAAAACCGAGAAGTGGGAAGACGCCCAGAAGTCGGCCGTTCTCTTGAAGGCTTTCGGCGAAGCGCTCGGCAAGAACAAAGTCGAAAAGGGCGATGCCGAATCGTGGAAGAAGCTCAGCGACAAGTACATGAAGACCACCGCCGACATCGCCGCGGCAGCCGATAAGAAAGACGCCAAAGCCGTCAGCACCGCCTTGGGCGCCCTCGGCAAGTCGTGCAAAGAATGCCACGACGCCCACAAGGAGTAGATTGAACTCGATTCATCAAAGATAGCGACCGGGGCAACCCGGTCGCTTTTTTCATTCCTCATCCTGCGAAGGAACCGAGGACCGATCTTCGGAGTCCGCTTCGCCGCCCGACACTTTGTAATCTTCCCGCAGCCAGCGGCCCAGGTCGATCACCCGGCACCGTTTCGTGCAGAACGGGTAATCCGGGTACTCGACCGGCGACGCCGGCATCGGCGTCTCGCAGATCGGGCATTGCGCTCGTGCCATCGCGCGTCACTCCCCGGATTTGCGCGATTTCGGCGATTTCTTAGCGGGCGCGGCCGGCGCTTCCGCGGCGGGGGCCGGTGTCGCGGCGGGCGTTTCCGGCTTCGTCTCGGCTGGCTTCACCGTCCCGGCTTCCGCATCGGCCTTTGCCGACTTCTGGTAGTCGTCGTTGCGGTTGTAATCGGTCTCGTAAAAGCCCGAACCTTTGAAGAGGATCGCCGCGCCGGAACCGAACAACCGGCGAAGCTTCTTCTTCTTGCAGCTCGGGCAGGTCGTGAGGTGGTCGTCTTTGAACGATTGCCACTGTTCGAATTTGTGGCTGCACGCGTCGCATTCGTAATCGTAAGTCGGCATCGTCGAGGGATCCGGGTGGGGGAGCAGGGATGCGGCTATTGTAGCATTCCCCTTTGGAAGTGCATTGGCGTAGCGTCGAGAGCGTGGCATCGGAGATCGTTTCCGTCGTCGATTCACGATTTTGGCAAGCGCTTGCGCCAGTATCCCGGATACCTACGTGAGTGCATCACGGCGAGGATCAGAATGCGTTGCGATTCCTCGACGATATGCAGCAGTAATATTTACCCCCAACATGGGGGGGGTAAGGGGAAAGTTATTTTTACACGTCGTCAGGATCACGTCGAAGCGGTCCAGCAGCGGTAGGAACGTCCGTATCCTCCCCCGCCCTCCTTCAACCAGTCGGCGGGTATCCCCAGCTTCCATCACGCTATTGAATCTCACTTGATTCACCCGAACTCACTCCGGGAGTTTCTCCCAAATCTCGTCCCTCGTCATCGCTTGCTCGCGCTTCGCGGGTAACACCCCCGGGATCGCGCGTCGGAGGTCGTCCTTCCGAACTTCTTCCTTCTCGCGTTTCGCTTCGGCACCGTTGGCCTGATCGGCTCCCACGGCGCGGTAGGTGTTGGTGTCTGGGTCGATCATCAAAAACGATGGAGAAGAATCTGCATCGCCGAGCGAAAGAATTGGGGTACGAGTTGCGAAACGTGGAAACGCCTGCCGAAGCCGAGCCGCAGCCGGCCTGAGTGAAACGCCACGCCGTGCAGGTCCGATATTTGACAACTCCGCCGCACGCGACTGCCTGACAAACCCGTCAGGACGGTTCGTGGAGACGGTGCGCGCCGAGGGAGGGTTTATGTCGCAAATGACACGGGCGCAATCACTTAGGCTAGCCTAACATTCCTAGGGCGGCGTCTGGGGCCGTGCGGCGGGCGATCACGCCCCGGCGGTGCCCGACCCACACGGCCTCCACCCGGACCTCGTACCCCTGGTACACCGAGTCCTGCAACCAGCCGAGGCACTCCTCCAGCCCGACGATCGACCAGTCCGGGAGCATACACGGCACATCACAGCGATCCCGGATGATGTCGTCCACATCGTTCCAGGCATCGACCCACCGCATCTCGATGTCGGCGTTCGACGCCACCAGTGAGCCCTCCGCCGCCGAACGAAGCGTTCACCAATCTTCGCCGCTTTGGGCGAAGTTGGTGCAACGCGAGGGATTTAGGCAGAATGACGACGAAGGGCGATGAGCCTCACGGCGTCATTCCTGCCTAGCCCTCGGTTAGGGGGAATGACGACCGAACCGGGAGAAAAGTCCCCCCCGGTATCGCCGTCTTGTTTATGTTCGTCCCGCAAACACGAGTGAAGCAGTCGGTTGCTCCCGCGAACATAACCTCCCCGTCAACCCCTCGCCACCTTTATTTCCCAGCCACCTGTCGGCATTCTGCCTAACGACACCGCTCAACAGCGCGGCCCCGCCTTGAGGGCCGCGCCTGCTGCATCGCCTAGTTCGGCGTTACTTCGCCTTCTCCCAACTGCCTTCCGAGAGTACTCGCCAATCGCGGTCCTTGTCGGGCAATTTGATAAACAGCCTGTCCGCCTCGATCCTGAAGTATATGCCCTTGGCGTCCCGCGTCATGTCCACGATCTCGATGTACTTCTCGGTGCGGGAAACCTCTTTGAACACGAACTCGCCGCCCTTATTTGTCAGATGGTGCCACACGTCGTCTTTGACATGCATGAGGACACCACGGCTGCCATTCCAGACGCGGCGCGGGTCAGCTGCGGCACCGGCTGCCGCGAAGAACTGCTTCTTCTCGGCCAACACCGCTTTCGCGGTAACCAAGTCCCTCTTGCCGCGATACGCTTCCGCAGCCTTATCGAACGCGGCCTCGCACTTCTTCCGCGCGGCCGCGGTCTTGGTTTGGTAATCGCTCGCCGCGACATTCATGCCCGCCGACTTGGGCAGGTTGGCTGGGTCGAGCTCGAACGCCTTCTTCTCCACTTGAACCTGCTCGACCAGCTTGATCACTTGGTCTACTTTCAGCTTGGTGTCGTCCGCCAGCTTCTTCTGCCGGTCGGTGAAGTCGGCTAACAACTTCTCGCCCGCCTTCTCCACGGCGGACTTGTAGTCCTCCTTGGCCGTCTTGAGCGCGGCGGCGATATCGTCGTCGGCTGCCACCTTGGCCTCCAGGGCGGGCTTAGGCTTATCGTCGGCCGTCGCCGCCGACAGGCACAGGACGCACACGGCGAAGAGAGCAATTTGTAAGCGAACCATCGCGACTCCTTGAGTTCCCTTGCTACCGCCGAACTATAATTGGAGAGAGTAAATTTTATCCAATTCCGCTGGCGCTTCCGCCTATTCTAGGTTGCGCTCAGCGGAGGGGAGATACGGTCGCCCCGCTTCTTTCCTACAGTATCATTAACCCCACATCGGGTGTCAATCGAAAAATGTCCGCAAATCCGACGAATTCCCAAACTTCACAACCGCCGAAGCTGCTCGATCAACTGCGGGGCAAGATCCGCTTGTTGCAC
>JBBRUN010000071.1:0-14722 GCA_038247765.1 Gemmatales bacterium
GCGCTCTGGCGGTTGCCCGTGAACGAGTGGTATTGCGAAGCGTAGCCGGCCATTTGCTGTGTGTACTGGAGATAAGTTTGGTACAGCTTCGGCTCGTGGTTGGAGTCTTGGAAGACTTCCAACAACCCGAGCGATTGTTTATCGGTGCCGAGGATCGGCGCGAAGAGGGCGTAGTAATCGGTGAGATTAGCCGCCGGGGCTGCGCCCGGTTCGGCGGACGCGCCAGTCAACCGGGCTTGCGGCTCCAACAAGATCGGCCGCGATGGGGTCACTTGGAATACTTGCCGGAGGACTTCGTTATGGCACTGGCGACCGCCGCGTTTGTCGTCGAGGCCGACTTTTTCGAGGTTCACCTGACAGGCGACTTGCAAGAAGCCTTGCGGTGTCCGCAGCCAGACGGCCCCGGCCGGGGCGTTGATGCCACCCAAGGCCCGCGTCAAGAATTGTTCGTAGAAATCGGTCGGGGCCAAGGTCGAGCCGGCGAGGCGGGAGGCCTCGGTGAAGGCATCGTCAATCTGCCGGTTGAACCGCGTGCGGTCGGAATCGCCAGTGGGAGTCGGGGGCACAGAGGAACCTCAGACCGGGAAAAAGCGGAGTCGTCCGCAAACCTGGCACAACCGCCACAATGATACATCATACCGCGCGAACCGGGCAAGGCGGGTATGCGAGCGGGGTGTAGCAATGGATTTTGGCAGTGAAATGCTCACGCTTGCGGTTCCATTAGAGGCTTATTGCCAAAATCCACAAGAGCATCCTTTGCACCGTAAGCCGCTTGACCTTCAACCCCGTTGAGGCTATTCCCCGGCACACTCGGGGAATGCCGATGCCGCGACGCCGTGCGAAAATCTTGGCTTGGACTCTTTCCGCCGGCTTCCACGCCGCGCTGGCACTGCTGTTGTTCCAGGAAGATTCGGGTCGAGTGCGGACGCTGCCGCCTTGGGAACCGATGACCCGCGACGACGCGACGGGGGAAGAATCTTCTTTCACGATGGCATTGGAACGCACGACCGAACAGGGCGTGCCGAAGCCGGTAGCGGTTGCGCTGTCGACGGGGCAGCGGCCGGTCGAACCGATCCGACCGAACCCGATTTCACCCGAGCTGGCGAACCTCGTCCGCGAGTTGGCGTATCGCCCGGCTCCGCGCACGGAAGTGCAAGATGTGGCGCCAATCGAATTCCGCACGCCGGTTGTCGCGCCCAAAGCCGCCGGTGGAAACGCCGGGCCGATCACGGTCGTCAAACCCGGTTTCGGCGTCGGCCGACCGCTGCACGGGGAACTCCCCGCGGGCAAATCGGTGGTCTACATTCTCGATCGCTCCACGAGCATGGGCTTGACGCGTGCGACCTTCGACGCCGCGCGCGCCGCGCTGCTCGCATCGGTGCAGGCCCTCCCGGCCGAGAGCCGGTATCAAGTGCTGGCGTACAACGGGCGGGTCGCGCGGCTGTTCCCCGACCGCGACCTGTTGAAAAAATCGACTGAGCAAGATGCCCAACTGCTGACGGCGCTCGATGAGTTGAAGCCCGAAGGAGACAGCCGGCACGCGGTGGCCCTCCGTGAGGCACTGGCGCTCGGGGCCGACTATCTGGTGTTCATCACCGACGCCGGGGACGAGGAACTCGACGCGTTGAAGCCAATTTTGAAAGGCCACGCGAAGCCCGTGGCCGTCTCTCTCGTCCGAGTCGAAGCCGGGAAGGTCGGCGAGACCAACGCATTTCGCTGAGCTAGCCTTCCCTAAAGCCGATGTGCAAGAACAGCGTGTATCCGTTGAAGGTGAAGAACGAACTGACCATTACCAAGGCGACGCCTCGGCTTTGATTTCGTCCTTGTCTTTCTTGTCATTCGCCAGTTTCAATTCGGGGTGGTGGCCCATCGGAGCTTGGCCGAACGGGCACGCGGATTGGCGAGTTTTTCTTCTTCGCTCGGCCGGATCGGATCCCCGGACGCCGCGGCGTAGGTCCCCAGGCGAAGGCCATCGCGGAAGGTCGTCTTCACGAGGCGATCCTCGCCGCTGTGGAAGCTGATGATCGCCGCCGTGCCGCCCGGCTTCAAAATTGTCGGCAAGACGCGGAGCAACTGCGCGAGGTTGGCCAACTCGCGATTCACCAAGATCCGCAGGGCTTGGAAGACCCGCGTCGCCGGGAGTAACTTCTGTTTGTGCACCGGCGGGTACCCCGGCCCCAACAGCAATTGCACCGGCGATGCTTCATCGATAATCGCCCGCAGCTGCTTGGTCGTTTCGATCTTTTGCGCGTTCCGATTCAACACGATGGCCGCGGCGATGGTCTCGGCGTTCGGCTCGTCGCCGAATTCGGTGAACGCCGCCGCGAGATCCTCGTACGGCAATTCGGTCACGAGTTCCGCGGCCGTGCGGCCCCGGCTGCGATCCATGCGCATATCGAGTGGGCCGTCGCGCATGTAGCTGAAGCCGCGCGTCGGATCGTCGACTTGCATACTCGACATCCCGAGGTCGGCGAGCACGCCATCGACCTGCGCGACGCCGGCTTGGGCCAGTATTCCCGGCAGGCCGGCGAAGTTGCTGTGGAAGACTTGGAACGGGAAGCGCAGCGTCTCCAGTTTCTCGGTGGCTTGCGGGATCGAACCGGTATCGAGATCGGTGGCGATGAGCAACCCCGTCGGCCCGAGGCGTTCGAGCAAGGCGTAAGAGTGCCCGGCGAAGCCCAGGGTCGCATCGACGAGGATCTTTCCCGGTTGCGGGTCGAGCACCGCCAAGATTTCGGCCATCAACACCGAGCGATGCTCGCCGTCGGGCGTACTCCGCGGCAGTTTCGGGGGCCGGCGTTTCCGGTTGAATTTACGCGCCACGGGATGGGACCTGCTTCCTCGACAAGAACCAATATCCGCCCAAGGTGACCAAGCCGATGGCGCCGATACCCACGGCGATTCCCAAACCGGAAGACAGCGGCGGCTCGTTGGCTTTCCACTCGCGCGGGACGGAATCGGCCGGGGCGAGGATTTCGATTTCCTGTTCGGCCCGGTGGCCGAACTCGTCCTCGGCCACGACGCGATATTTGCCGAGGGCTTGCGGCGCCGGCGTCGCCCATTGGCCATCCGCGCCGATCTTCCCCACAGCGACGACTGTTTTCTGCGCGTCGGTCATCGTGACGGTCACAGCGCCGCCATCGTGGTCGTCGCCACTGTAGCTGGTCTTCACGGTGATGGTGCCCGCGGCGAGGTTCACGGTCATTTTCATGGCGTGGGCCGACGCGGGCGCAGCGTGGGTGCCGACGATGGCGAGGGCGAGTGCTACAACGAATGCGGAGCGCGGGGTCATGCTTGATCCTGCGGAGTCGCGGGCGGAACCGTGGAATCTTAGGGATCGCCGATGCCGCAGCCCATGCCGTTGGAAGAAGCCATCTTGCTCGGGGTGATCCAAGGCCTCACGGAATTCCTGCCGATCAGCAGCACGGCTCACTTGGTGGTCGCCCGCAAATGGATGGGGCACGAAAACCCGAAGGACGCCTTGACCACCGTGATTCAGCTCGGCACGCTGATCGCGGTGCTGATCTACTTCGCCCGGGATATTGTCCGACTCACACTCGCGGTGCTCCGCGATGTCCCCCGGTTGAAGCTCGGTTCTTCCGCCGAAAGTAAACTCGCCTGGCTCATCGTCTTGGGCACATTCCCGGTCGTGGTCGTCGGGTTCGTCTTGAAGAATTGGATCAAAGAGCACTTCTACGACATCCCCACGATGGGGGCGGTCGCGATCCTGTTCGCGCTGCTGATGCTGGCCTCGGAGGTGTGGACGGCGATCCGCAAAATCGACTTGGGCAAAGCCGACCTCGTCGAGAGCGAGATCACCATCCGCGAGGCGATGTGGGTCGGATTCTGGCAATGTCTGGCCCTGATGCCGGGGGCGAGTCGGTCGGGGACGACCATCACAGCGGGGCTGTTTGCCGGCCTGAGTCGCCCGGCTGCGGCGCGATTCAGCTTCTTGCTGTCGCTGCCCGCCGTGCTCGGGGCGGGTTTGAAAGAACTGTACGACGAAGGCCGCGAACTCCTCGGCTCCGGCGACCAAGCGCTACCGTTGATCGTCGCGACGGTGGTTTCCGCCATTGTCGGCTATCTGTCCATCGCATTTCTACTCGGCTTTTTGAAGCGGTACAGCATGGGCGTCTTCGTGGCCTACCGGTTGATCCTCGGCGGCGCGATATTGGGTCTGGTTTGGGCCGGGAGGTTGCCTTCTTCGTAGGGCGGGTGGAGGCTTCGGAACTTCCGAAAACTCCACCCGCCCTACGGATCATCAAGCCCGAGCCAGCACGACACCTTCGCCGTTTCTCAAACTGATCTGCGTCACAACGGTGCCGAGCGTCCCATCGTTGCGGACGACGCGGTAGTTCCCGCCGAGTCGGTGCACCGTCGCGGTGTTGTCGGCGATGGCTCCGCTGATGCCGCGGGTATACGACAGCGGCTTGTACAGCACCAGCGCGTTGTCGTAGCGGCGCTGGTAGACCTTGTACTGCAGGTTCGCGTTCGACGGATCTTGCCCCGAGGCCACTTGGGTGAAAGCACCTTGCGGCCGGCCGACGTTGTATTTGATCGCGTCGGTCCAATGCTCGGTCCAACTGCTGGCCGGGGCGGCGCCGCCGTTGATCATCAAGAACGACAAATTCGGGTCGGCCAGCAAGTAATACATCGCGAGGGTCGTGGTCATGGCCCGCGGATCGGTCAGGGCCACTCGCGTCGTCAGGCTGTCGAGGATTTCATACGCTTTGCCGCCGTTGAGCGTCCGGCGGTTGACCACCGTCGCCGCGAGATCCTCGAACATGACGTGGTTCGCTTGCAGCGGGCGGATCGCGAATTCTTCCAAGTAAGTCACGTTGTTACTGATCTGCGAATTCACCGAGGCCCCGCCCCCCGCCGTGTTCGACACGATCCACTTCGATCCGATCGAACGGTTGAAAATCCCGAGCAAGTCCCCGTATTGCTGGGCGTACTGATTCAGCGGTTCGATGATGGTCGCGGGATCGACGGGGAGTCGGCCGGTGGAATTATCGACGAAGAAGCCGCTCGCTTTCGGGAGCGACACCAGCAAACGGCGGTGGTAGTCGACGACCCAGTTGCGAAACTCGACGGAGCCGACGTTCGTGGCGAAGCGGTTGGGCCCGTAGAACGGGAACGTCAACCGCGATTCGTACTCGAAGCGGGCGTTGAACCCGCTGCGACGGTTGGCGTACTCGGCGTCGTTGAGGTAGCCGTTGCCATCGCGGTCGGCGTTGGAATCGAAGGCCGGGATCGTGCCGACTTGGCCGTTCTGCTGGACGTAATCGCGGCCGAGGATCGTGCGGAAGACCGGGGCGACGCCGCCGACGGTCGTGACGACACGGACGTAAAAGAGTCGGGCGCTGCCGTCGATGCTGGCGGTGACCCAGTTCGCGGGCGGGTCGAAGAGGTACTGCCCGCTGCGTCGCAACCCGCCGGTGGTATCACCGAGCGTCGACAGGCGCGTCCACCGCGTCGGGTTTCCGTTGGCATCGACGGCGCTGACGTATTCGAGGTCGCCGCGCCAGTTGCCGGTCGCGCCGCTCCGCAAGTTGAAGTTGATCTCGCGGAAGCGCTCGGTGTTGCCGATGGCCACGGCTTCCCCGAGCGCGGCGAACGCGTTCGTGCTCGTACCGCTGCGGGTCGTACTGGTGATGTTGGTCCAATCCGTGGCACTGCTGCCGCGATAGACGCCCCAGAAATTATTGACGGGAGTGGCCGAAGCGCTCATACCGTCGGCGCGACTGGCCCGATTCACGTGGTAGAACGCCGCTTCGCGGTCGTAGCCCATGCGGTCGGCGTAGGCGAGCCAATCCGTCAGCAAGCTGAGATAGAGGTTCGTCGTGTTCGTGTAGACCAACTGCGGTGTCGATGGGCTGACTTGGGCGATGTTGTTCAGATAGATGACGTTCGGAATCACGAGGTCGATGCTGTTCCGCAGCAAGTTGTTTTCGAAACTCGACATCGGGTTGCCGTGGTAGGCCAACGCCGCGACCCGGATGTGGTTGTAGTGCCGGGGAACGCTCGGCAACGCGGGATCGCCAGCCGGAACCTGGATCGGGGTCGGCGCGATGACCGGTGGCGGACTCACAGGCGGAGCCGGCGTCGGGAGCGGCCCGGTGTCCGGCACCGTGGGAACCGTCGTCGGTTTGTCGGCGGCCGTGGGGATGTCCGACGCCGAAGTGAGATTGACCGGCGCGGCGTTGACCAGGAAATTGTCGAAGAGCAAATCGCCGGCAACGCCCGAGTCGCGGGACAATCCGGCCAACCCGCCGCTGGCGATGGAACGATCGGTGAGCGAGATCGCCCATACGGGCGACAATCCCCAACGCCCGGCGGAATCGAGGTATTGGCCGGTGTCCGATCGCGAAATCTGGACGCGGAGTTGGTTGCCTTTGACGATCAAAGATGTTTGGATCCAAACTCCGCTTTGGTACCCGGTGGTCGTGAGGGACCCGAGTCGCGTGCTGACGCCGTTGACCACTTTGACGAGTTCGACTTCCAAACCGCGCTTCACGATGAGGCCGTAATACGTCGGTCGGGTCGTGTTGACGCTCGACCCGCGGGCGAAAATCCCGGCGGGCGTCAAACTGTCGATGTAAATCGACGAGGTCACTTGCGCATCGGTCGGCACGGGCTGGGTCATCCAGAGTCGCGCTTGACCGGAGCTGTTCGCCGAAAGGTCGAGCGTATGATCGCCGAGGGTCGAGACCGTGACGCTGCCGCCGCCGACGTATTGGGACCACCCCGCGGGGAGCCGGTTCGCCGCGCCGACGTCGAAGCGCTCTTCGCGGAGGTTTGCGTTCGCCCCCGTATCGACCGAGCCGATGCGCAGGCTGTCGAGGGACACATCGCCGGAGAATTTCGCCGGCCGGGCGAAGCCGACTTGACCCCCCGTACGAATGGCGGCGTCGATTTTATCGATGGCCGCAACGGGCGTGCGACTCCATCGGCCGTCGGCCCCGAGGTACTGGTTCGTGTCGCCGCGGTGCAGGTAGACCCGCAGCGAATCCCCTTCGGCCCGGATCTTCAATGTCACCCATTTCTCGCTTAAGTACTGGGTCGATTTCACGGTGCCGAGCACCGTCGTGACGCCCCGGTTCACGGCGAGGAGTTGGATCTCCGTTCCGCGGATCACGCTGGCGGCGTAGTACGTCGGCGTCGATGTGCCGAGGTTCGCCCCGCGGACCAGCAATTGGACGGGTACGGTCGAACTGAGATAAACCGCCGCGGAAACTTCGAGGCTCGAAGAGTAGTTCGTATTCAACCAAGCGCGGCCACTGGAGATGCTCGAGCCGGAAGAGAGTAGCAGACCTTGGTCGCCCAGGCCGGCACCGGCTGCGTCGAGACGGAACGCGGGGGCGGCCGAGTTGGTCGACCACTGACTCCAGTTGCTGGGAAGCCCACTGGCTGTGAGGGTCTGAAACGGTTCGACGAGCCACGATCCCACCGAGGGGAGTTCGCGGGATTCCAATTGTTCAATGGCCAGCGACACGGGTCGCGGGGGAGTCGACGTGGCCATGCGCGGACCTTTCGGCCGACTCGGCTATCGCAAAGTGCTTCCGTGCACGAGCGACTCCGAGGGCCGGGACAATAGCGGGCCGCGCGCCGGTGTCAATCGGAGATAACGCACCCGAACGCACCGCGAAAGTCGGCGCAACTGCTTCAGAGCGTTTCCAAGCTTTCGACCAATTGATCCAATACCGCTTCGTCGGTCTTCGGATTGAAGAAGACCGCCTTCCACGCCGGGATTTCGATGCCGTGCGGGCAGTAGCCGAAGTTGGTCGTGTAGCTCAGGCGGGCGTCGATGGCCGGATCGAGCGAGTAGTTGCGTTTGCCGAAGAGGCGTTTCACTTCGCCGAAGTAGCGGTGCATTTCTTCGGGCGGGAGTTCGCCGCGCTCGAGTTTGTCGAAGATCGCGGAGGCGTCGCGGCCTTTGGGCAGCACCCACCAGACGACGCTCGGGCCGTTCGTCTCGGCGTTGAGCACCTTGCAATAGTCCAACTTCGCCAGCCGCTGTTTCAACCCGTGGGCCAATTCCAGCGACCGCGCCGTGAGCATTTGAAAGCCGGTGAGGCCGATGCCGTTGAGCGAAGCCATCACGGCGTACGGCCCCAACCCGGGGCGGGAGCATTCGAGGGTGACGAGGGCCGGATCACGCCGGCTGTCGGCCTCGGCGAAGTAAGGCGTGTCCGCCACGTCCCGGGCCAAGTACTTCAGGTCGGCCCGGCGATTCATGATGAACGCGCTGCTCGGATAATGGCCGCGGCCCATCTTGTGGAAGTCGAGCGTGACGCTGTCGGCGAGCCGCATGCCGAGGGCGTGTTGCTGCACGCGTTCGACCACCTTCAGCAATTCCGGCGTGAATTCCAAGGGGTTCTTGGCGTTGTCGTAATCGCTGAGGAAGCAGAGCGCCCAGCCGACGGCGGCGTCGACGTGCAACTGCGGCGGCGTGACTTTGTACTTCGCCACTTTCTCGTCGATGATCTTGCGGATGCCGGCGATGTCGTCGATCCCGGAGGCATCGGTGGTGCCGAAGGTCGCCACGACGAACAGGACTTTCGTGCCGGCGCTGTAAAGCTCTTCGAGTTTGTCGTCGAGCAAATCGAGCCGCATGGCGAGGGTGCGATCGGTCGGGATCGAGTGCAAATTCTGCGTGCCGATGCCGAGCCAGCCGGCGAGCGTCAGGTTCGAATAGTGTCCCGCCTCCGAGACGATGCCCGCGATCTTTTCGCCCTGCAATCCGCGTTGCATCGCACCGGGGAGCACTTTCTCCAGCCCGATCTTCGCCCCGTACAAATTCGAGATCGTCCCGCCGATGGTGAAGACGCCCCACGGTTCGTCGGTGTGGTAGAAGATCAAATTTGCCAGCGCCGTCACGGCCTTCACTTCGAGTTCGTTCGAGCGTTGGCTGTAGCTGTCGGTGCAGAGGTTCGGATTCTTGAGCAGGCAGGCCATCGTGCCGATGAGCGACGCGTAGTTCGCGGGACCGCGGACGTTCTCTAAGTGCAGCGGCGACGACCAACCGTCGGTGCCCCAGAAGTAAGGGAACACGGCATCGCGGGCGTCTTTCAAGTTCCCCGGCAGAACGTGGATCTCCGGGTTCGCTTGGGCGGTGTCGTAGTTCTGCGAATAATAATTCCCCGGCGGCAGCGACTCTTGGGCGCGGAGCGCGTCGAGGAATTCTTGGAAGATGCCGGTGATCGCCTTCGGGTCGCACTCGAAGAAAGTGCGGACGAACGCGGCGTAGCGAATGCGATCCATGGCGGTCGGCTCAGTGAGTCTGACTTCTATCGACGTGACTATGTGATACGGAACACGCGATAGAAATCAGACGCTCAGCGTTGGACCTCCGCGGTGGACCCCCTCGCATCGTCACTCCCGACCGAAAAGCACGTCGTCGCTGCCGATATCCCAGACTTGTTCCTTCTTTCGCAACTCCGTCGCCAGCGGATTCTCCCACGACGGAGCCCCGTTGATCGTCGGGGTGCGCGATTCTACATGCCCATCCGCAAAGGCGACGTTGGCGATGCCCGTGTGCCGGAAGTGCACGTTCGGGAAGCCCTGCGATGGCGACGACAAATACCAATTCTCTTGGAGTTTATCGAACGGAGCGCCGAAGGGCACGTTGGCGGAATCGGCGAAGGCGATGGTCGCCGAAGTCCCTCGGCGATTGCTCACGTTCACGATGGTATCCCCGGCCACGTCCCAATTGCTGAAGTTGTCGTTGTAGGCGTAGCTCGCGACGGGTTTGTCGAATCGCAGGGAGAATCGCTCCGGGGTGAAATTCGGGCATTGGACGATGGCTTTGTTCCCTTCGAGGTACGGCGCGAGGATCCCGAGGTGCGTCTCCATCACGCGCGGCACCGAGGTGTTGTTCGTGATCTGGCCGAACCAGAACAAGTCGGTGAACGTCATCGTCGGCGTCGATTTCATGCTCGAGACGGTGAACTTGCCGCCGTTGGTGTCGGCGTGATTGTGCAGCGCGAGGCCGAGTTGCTTCAAACTGTTTTGGCACTTCATCCGGGTCGCGGCATCGCGGACTTTCTGCACGGCGGGTAGCAGCAGACCGATGAGAATCGCGATGATGGCGATGACCACCAGCAGTTCGATCAGGGTGAAACCGGGGCGGGAACGACGCGGAAACATGGAGCACTCCATTCGCCGGGACGGGCGAGGAGGTGCCTAGGCGGAATCCGACGAACGGGCGGGCAGGGCCGGCGCGCACGCGCCGACGCGAGAATGAGTCTGCCTGCCGGTCGCCTGGAGCCGAGGCACCGAACATAACTGGACAGGCAGGTCTTCTGACTTACGGCTGGTAGCGAGTTCGGAAGGCCTTCCCGCGAGCGGTGCTCGCAGTGGCAAAGATTCCCCGAACTCTGACCGAATACAGCAGCGGCCCTGCGCCGGATTCTCACCGGCTTCCCTCTTCGTCACCGAGCGGCCATCCGTTCGGTGAACCCGTCCAGAGTCGACTGATTTAAGGGAGTGGGCTGCGACTGTCCACGCAAAAATTTCGCGCCGGATTCATTTGTCCGAACCCCGGACACGTTCTAAAAGCTAAGAGCCGCAGTTGGCGTGACTGCGAATCTCGAACGTGGCTCGCCGAACATGACCGCTACCGTTTTGAAGCCTGCGGCCGTCGACACCGGCATCCCCGGCCTCACGCGCCGGCGGGTTTGGACGGCCCCGGCCGTGGTGTCGCATTCGCTGTTGGCGCTGACGTTTCAAAAGCTTTACCTCGCCCCGGCCGGCGCTCAACTCCGTCCCGACATCGCTGCGACCATCGTCAACGGCGCCGATCTCGACGGCATCTTCGGCCCCCTCGGCACGGTGGTCGATCTCGCCAAAGTCAGCCGGGTGCGCTACGATTTATTGAACAACGGCCTGACGCTCGAATACCCGCAAAGCGAAGGCTCCGGGGCGATCCGGATGCGAGGGAACGCGGCCCGGGCTCAGGTCGTCATCGAGTTCGCCGATCACGAATCTGCGGACGAGGTCTACACGAAAATCTGGCGCCGCTTGGGCGACCGGCTCGAATTGAAACCGTACCGCCGCGATTACTGGGAACTCGGCCGCGTCCCCGTGGCGCTGATGCTGGCCGTCTTGGCCGCCACGGTGCTCGCGGTCGCCGCGGCGAACGTCGCCGACGACGCGGGGCCGACCGCGAACCCGTTCATGACGGGACTGCAACATCTCGATTGGCGCTGGATCTGCGGGGTCGGCGGCGCGGCTCTCGCCGTCTTGCAAGTCCGGGTTTACCGGGCTTTCACCCAGCCGCCGACGCATTTGGAATTGGCGGCCCGCCATCCGCAGGAGCGACGTTGATGCAACGCGATACGCTGTACGATCTGCTCACGAAAATCCCGAAGCACGACATTTCCAAAACGGTGCTGACGCTGCGCTTCAACTCGTCGATCACCCTCGATTTGGTCGTGCGTTACGAAGAGCACTACTTGGTCGTACGCGGTCGCGAAGCCGGCACCAACGACGACGGTCGGGCCTTCTTCGTGCCGTACGAGGAAATTCTTTTCGTGAAGCTCGACCGCATGTTGAAGCTCAGCGAATTGCAAATCATGTACGGGGAGAAAGTCACCAACGAAGACGAAAGCATTCTGGATCGCGAAGCCGAGAACGCCGCCGAGGCTATGCTGATCTCGCTCGATAAAGCCTTGCCGAAGGACGTCACCGTGGCGACGCCCGCTGCGGCCATGGACCCCGCCGCCATCGCCAAACAGAACCTGTTGGCCCGCATCCGCGCCGCCCGCACCGCCGCTTCGGGCTGAGGCGCCATCATTTTTCCGTAGCTACTGCCGCCGACAACCGGTACACCAATCCAAGGGAATTCTCTCCGAACCTGACCCGTGGCGGGCGCGCCGCATGGAACGAACCATCCTTTCGACCATTCTCGGCACGGGGAGCTACGTCCCACCCCGGATAGTCCCCAACGACGAGTTCACGCAAACACTCGACACCTCCGACGAGTGGATTCGGACGCGCACGGGTATTCGCGAGCGCCGCCACGCCGGGCCGAGCGACACCGCCGCGACGATGGGCACACTCGCCGGACGGGAAGCGCTCGCCGCCGTCGGCATTGCCCCCGGTGAAGTCGACCTGATCGTCTGCGCGACGGTCACGCCGGACATGATGTGCCCCAGCACCGCCTGCCTGATTCAATCGTACCTCGATTGCCGGACGATCCCGGCCTTCGACATTTCCGCCGCCTGCTCCGGCTTCATCTACGCCCTCTCGGTGGCCGATCAATTCATCCGCACCGGCACAGCCAAGTACGTCCTCGTGATCGGGGCGGAAGTGCTGAGCCGCGTGAGCGATTTCAGCGACCGTAACACCTGCATCCTGTTCGGCGACGGCGCCGGCGCCGCGCTCCTCGGCCCGACGACGGATCCGAAGCGCGGCATCTCGAACATCCGGCTCTTCGCCGACGGCTCCCGGCAGGAGTTGATCCAAGTGCCGAGCATGGTGACGCCGAACCCGCCGCCGGGATCGATGGCCCTTCCGAACCTGCGCTACCTCCGGATGAACGGCCGCGAAGTCTTCAAATTCGCGGTGAACCAACTCCACGCCCAAGTGCAGCTCGCCCTCGAAGATTGTAAAAGCCTCGGCAAAGAATTGAGCCTGATCGTCCCGCATCAAGTGAATGTCCGCGTCATCGACGCCGCCCTCGAAGACATCGATTTCCCTTCGGATCGGGTCGTCGTGAACTTGGACAAATACGGTAACACCTCGGCGGCCTCGGTGCCGATCGCCCTCGACGAGGCCGTGCGAACCGGACGTTGCAAAAGCGGTGACACGATCTTGCTCGTCGCCTTCGGCGGCGGCCTGACTTGGAGCAGTGCCCTCGTCACGTTGTGAAGGTTTGTTGAATTTGTCGAACGGTGAAATCGTCTGCGTATACTGTCGGCTACCGGTCGCGGATCGTCCGCGATTCGGTCATCTCGCAACTCAATCGGAAAAGGGTGCACGCATGTTTTGGATTCGCACGCTGGCGGTGGTTCTGTTCGCCGCGGTGGCCGTCTCGGCCGAAGACAAGAAACCCGAAGACAAAAAGCCGGCCGACTTCGATGCCAAAGCCCTGTTGGGCAAGTGGAGCTTCACCGAAGGTCTGAAAGCCGGCGAGAAAACCGACGCCAAGATGCTGAAAGACCTGGCCGAATTCACCGCCGACAAGATCACCTTGAAGACCGCCGACGCCACGTTCGTGTTCAAGTACTCGATCGGCGCCAAAGCCAGCCCGGTCGAAGTCGATATGGAAATCCTGGAGCCGGAAGGCTTCAAGGGCGCCAAAGCCAAAGGCCTGATCGTCCTCGACGGCGAGACGCTGAAGCTGGCGTACAACCCGACGCCCGAAGGCGCTCGCCCGAAGGATTTCAAGAGCACCAAGGACAACGGTAGCCACGTCTACACGATGAAGAAGATGAAGAAAGACGACAAGTAACCGACGCGGCCGCTGCAAAATCGACGACCCACGGGTATCATACCCGTGGGTCTTTTCGTGGTATCCGAGGTACAACCGTGAGCCGCCCTCTCCTTGTATTGTCGATGCTTTTCATCGCGATCCCATTCGCATCGGCCGATGAAAAGCTCAAAGGCATCGCCTGCCGGTCGGTTCACCTCGGCTACACCGCCGACGCCGGCACGGCCTTCTACACCGAGGCGACCATCCGCACCTCGGCGCCTGGAACCTACTTCTGCGCCTGCGGGTTCAACTCCGGCTACTTCGGCATCCAAGAATTGGCCAACGGCAAGAAGCTCGTCATTTTTTCAGTGTGGGATCCGACTTCCGGCGACGATCCGAAATCCGTGCCCGACGAAAAGCGCGTGAAGACGCTACACAAAGACGACGCCGTGCGGGTCGGCCGATTCGGCGGCGAAGGCACCGGCGGGCAGTCGTTCTTCGACTTCGACTGGAAGATCGGCGACACCTACCGCTTCCTCGTCGCCGCGGCACCGGATGGCCCGGATCGGACCGCCTTCTCGGGCTATTTCTATCTACCCGCGAAGAAGGAATGGAAGCACCTCGTGACCTTCTCGACCATCGCGAAGGAGAAGCAACTCGGGGGCTACTATTCCTTCGTCGAAGATTTCAAACGGGACAAAGTCTCGGCGACGCTCGCCCGCAAAGCCGAGTACGGCAACGGCTGGGTTCAAACGAAGGGGGAATGGAAGCCGATTACCGAAGCCCGCTTCACCGGCGACAGCAACCCCGTGTTGAACATCGACGCCGGGCTGACGAAGGCGAAGGATCGGTGGTTCCTTGCGACGGGTGGCAAGACGGAGAACACCACAACGAAGCTCAAAGAGAAGATGAACCTACCGAAGGAAGCGAAGCCGATGCAACCGAAGGATTTCCCGGTGCTATTCGAGAAGAAGTGAAAACCGAAAAGCGCACACGGACGACACAGATCCTTTTCATCCCGCCTATTATCTGCGTCGTCCGTGTGCGATTTTTTACGAGTGGAGTATTCGATGAACCCCCGACCGACCCGTCGCGCACTGCTCGCCACAGCCGGTGCCTTGGTTGCGACTCCGCTGCTCGCGGCCGAGCCGAAGCCCGAAGCCAAACACGAGTTCCGATATTGTTTGAACACCAGCACCATCCGCAAGGCGGAGGGGCAGTGGGGCAAGCCGCGCGGGATCGTCGAGTCGATCGAGATCGCATCGAAAGCGGGCTACTCGGCCATCGAACCGTGGATATCCGAAC
>JBBRUN010000072.1:0-14502 GCA_038247765.1 Gemmatales bacterium
GCGGCGTGGGAGTACGCGGGGCCCGACAAAACCCCGATCCGCAACGAAGAGCCGCTGAACTTCGAGTTCGTGAAGCCGAGCGTGCGGAGTTATAAGTAGTTCCGAGGGAGGACACTGCGATGGAACTGGAAGGCACCGTGACGGAGGGTCAACTCGTCTTGGACGACGGCATGACTTTGCCGGAGGGGACGCGCTTCCGTGCCGTTCCAATCCCAGCCGTACCTCCGTTACCCGATCACCGCGCCGGACCCGTCGCGGGGTGGTTCATGAGGGACTTCGGCCAATTTTGCGGAGTCATCAACGACCCATCTTTACCGACAGACCTCGCATCGCAACACGAGCATTACCGCTTGGGGTCACCCAAGCGATGACCTCATTCATGGATGCGTTTGCACTGATCGCATGGTTGGACCCCCGCGAACCCAACCATGCCCGTGTCGCTGCGCATCTGGGGACTTACGCCGGTCGATTCGTCACGACGGAATGGATCCTGATGGAGTTGGCCGATGCCTTTTCCCCGAGCCGATTGAGAGGGTATGCAGTCGAGTTCCTGAAAGGCATCCGCACGAACAAGAACTTCGCGATTGTTCCGTTCGATGCCGAAGTGTACGACGCCGGGTTCGACTTGTACTCCCAACGCCCCGACAAGAATTGGTCTCTCACCGATTGCATTTCATTTGTTGTGATGGACCAATTTAAACTGATCGATGCAATGACGGAAGACCATCACTTCCGCCAAGCCGGCTTCAACCCGATATTCGAGAATCGTTCCCCATGAAATTCACACTCAACGTCTGGCGGCAACCCAACCGCACCGCCGCGGGCTTGCTCGCCACTTACCACGTGGACGGCATCACCGGGGATATGTCGTTCCTCGAAATGATGGACCTGCTCAACGAGCAGCTCATCCGGTCCGGTCAGGAGCCGGTGGCGTTCGACCACGACTGCCGCGAGGGCATCTGCGGCTCGTGCGCCATGATGATCGACGGCCGGGCCCACGGGCCCGAGCGCGGCGCCACGACTTGCCAGACGCACATGCGCAGCTTTAAGGACGGGGCGAGCCTCACGGTCGAACCGTGGCGGGCCGGGGCGTTCCCGGTCGTGAAAGATTTGGCCGTGGATCGCAGCGCCTTCGACCGGATCATCCAGAGCGGCGGGTTCGTCGGTGTCAACACCGGTGGCACGCCCGACGGCAACGCCCTGCCGATCCCGAAGGTCGATCAGGATCACGCGATGGACGCGGCCCAGTGCATCGGCTGCGGAGCCTGCGTCGCGGCTTGCCCGAATGCCTCGGCGATGCTATTTTTGAGCGCGAAAGTCGGGCACTTGGGCACGATGCCCCAAGGCAAAGCGGAACAAAAGCAGCGCGTGAAGGCGATGGTGGCGACGCACGACCGCGAGGGTTTTGGCCACTGCACCAACATCGGCGAGTGCGAAGCGGCCTGCCCCAAGGAGATCAGCACCGAGTTCATCGCGCAGTTGAACCGCGACTACATCACCTCGGCGGTCTCCGCCGCCGTACGCGGGTAACGTCGCACCATTCGCCCCGGCAGCGTTCTGTCGTTTACTTCGCCGCGTTCTCGATGAGGTTCATCACGAGTGCTTGCTCCATTTCACCGGGCTTGAAACCGAAGGGTCCGCGGCCGCCCTTGTACGCCACTTTGCCGCTCGGGTCGATCACGTATAACCGTGCGGGCATTCCGCTGTAGGCCGTGCCCGTAGGATCGCTGATGTCATCGACAAGCAGTGGGATGCCGGGGTTGAGCTTCTTTTGGAACTGCCGGCAGACTTCGATTCGCTGGGGGTTGGTCGTCGGTTGCTTCACGGCGACGCCCATGCGGCCGTTGGAATCCATCTTCCAACCGTCGGTCGGGTGCGCTTCGCGGACGTAGACCATCACGAAAGTCGCGCGGTCTTTGTGCCGGTTGTACACAGCTTCGACATCGGGGTACAAGCTGCGGAACGGACCGCAGGTGAAGTTGCCCAACACGAGCACCACCGGCTTTTTCCCGAGGAGCTTCGACAACTGCACGGTCTCGGTTCCGTCGACCGACTTCAGCGTGAAGTCGGGTGCGGCGGCGCCGAGCTTGGGGCCTTCGGCCATCGAACCGATCTCGCCGGCGAAGAGGCCCTTGACGAGCGTCGGGATACTGGGGCCGTCGCCGGGGTTGAAGCCGCCGCTACCGCGCGGGATCATCGCGCGGCGGAGATCGTCGGCCGTGAACGAATCTTGGCCGGCCGCGAGCGTCTTAAATAGCGAGTCGAATTCGTCCTTGGTCATCTTGCCGTCGCCGGTGGTGTCGAGGCGGCGGAACAGGCCGTTGAAAATCCCGGCCCGCATGACGTACGGGCTTTTGTCGCTCCAGTCCAAGTCGGCGGGGGTGATGTCGCCGTCGCCGTCGCGGTCGAGCATGTCGAATAGCTTGGCCGGGCCGGTGAACTTGGCCTTCGGGATGGCTCCGGTCTTCAGCACAACCCCGCACTGCTCGGCGAGCCACGCGAACCCGTACCGGCTCTCGGCCGGCCCGAACCAACCGTCGGCGGGCCCCATCTGCGAGCCGCGGAGGATCGACGTGAGCATCTTCACCGCTTCCGGCTGCGGGGCGGGATATTCCTTGTCGATCCACTCGGCGACCTTGGCCGCCTCTTTGGGATCGGTCAGTTTGTCCGCGGTGACGCCCTCCGGCAGTTTCAACGGCTTGGGTTCGGCAGCCGCTGCCGGGCCGACGAGCGCGGCGAACGTGGCGAGTACCAAAAGTCGTTTCATGGGAACCTCCGGGAGAATGAAGAATCGAAAACGAGTATTACTGCGCCGTGGCTTCCGCGACGCCTTGTTTCAGTCGGTAGACACGATCGCACTTCAGGTCCGTCCAACTCTGCGATTTCGCGTCCAGTCCCGGCCAGCGCACCGTGACCTTGTCGATGGCTTCGGTTTTGCCCAAGCCGACGGTGATGGTCAGTTCGCTCTGGCTGAGGTAGCCGCGAGCGCCGGCGATCGTCCGTTTGTAGGTCTGGCCGCCCGCCACGACCGTCACCTCGGCGCCGATGGCCGAGCGGTTGCTCGTCGCGCCGTCCCCTTTCAAATTCAGCCGGAGCCAGTGGTGCCCGGTTTTCTGATCATTCCGCAAGAGCAGCGGGGTGCCGCCGTTGTCGGTCATCACGGCGTCGAGATCGCCGTCGCCGTCGAAGTCGAAATAAGCGCTGCCGCGACCGACGATCGGCTTGAACAAGTCCGGGCCGCTCGCGGCCGCCGTGACCGGCTCGAAGACTCGGGTATCGTCGCCGGTGTTCCAAAAGAGTTGGGCCCCTTGCTTGTACGTCTGATTCGCCTGGACCTTCGTGATGTCCGGGTCGATGTGGCCGTTGGTCGACAAGATGTCGAGCCGGCCGTCGAGGTCGTAGTCGAAGAAGAAGGTGCCGAACTTCAACGGCCCCCGGCTCGGCCCCAGCAGGCTCACGGCGGCGCAGGCATCGGCGAAGAGCAACCGTTGCGGATTGTTCAGCACGAGGAACGTGTTCGGCTCGTTGGCGAAGTTGGCGATGACCACCGCCGGCTTGCCCGGCTTGTATTCGCCGACATCGATGCCCATCGCCCCGCGCGGCGTGGCCTCGGCATACGCGACATTGGTTTCTAACCCTTTCTCGGCGAACTTCCTCCCGCCTTTCCCGTCCGATACGTTGTGAAAGAAGAAATTCCGCACAGTATCGTTGGCGACAATCAAGTCGGGCCAGCCGTCGGCATCGGCGTCGAACAGGATCACGCCGAGCGATTTTCCAACGGGTCGCTTCTTCGAATCGATGTCGGATCCTTCGGCTTCGAAGACGCGAACACCGGCCGACTCGCTGACATCCGCGAAGGTGCCATCCCCCTTGTTGCGGTAGAGGCTGCACTGGTTCCCCTCCAGCGATGTCGGCTGTTGGTAAGTCCGGCCGATGCCGGTGAGCGTCGATTTGATGCTGAGGTCGATAGCGGGGGACCACGTGCAGTAGTGGCAGACGAAGAGATCGAGCTTCCCGTCGCCATCGTAATCGACGAACGTCGCGGAAGTCCCGAACGGAATCGGCGGCGCGTGCTTGAGGAACTCCTCGGCCGCTGCAGCGGTCGGCAGGATGCCCGGCCCGGCGACTCCGGCCGTCTTCGTGACGTCGGTGAATTTCTTGCCGTCGTTCTTGAACAACCGGTGCCCGCCGACGCAGGTGATGAACAGATCGGTGAAGCCGTCGTTGTTAAAGTCGCCGGCGCAGGCCCCGACGCCGTACAGTGTGACGTTCAACCCGGCTGCGGCCGTGGCATCTTCGAACGCGCCGTTGCCTTTGTTGCGGTAGAGCGCGAGCGTCGGAGCCTGTTCCGGTTGAGGATGCTCCGGCCACGCCATGCTGTTCACAAACAGCAGATCGGGACGGCCGTCGTTGTCGAAGTCGAGCACGACGACGCCGGAGCCCATCGTCTCGGGAAGCAGCTTACTGCCGGTCGCTCCGCTGAAGTGCTTGAAGTCGATCCCGGCGGCGGCGGTGACGTCGGTGAATTTCACCTCGGGCACCGGGATCGGCTGACGGTCCGGCGTTTTGCCGATGTCCACCGTCGGCCCGGTGGGAACCTTCGTTTTGAAGAACTCCTCGAAGATGAAATAGATCCCGACGGCCAGCACAGCGACGGAGGCCACGGCGGTGAGAATCTTCAATAGGGGATTCATCGGATGCGGTTCCTGCTTCGGTCTCGGGCTGAAATTACTACGCTAAACTGGACGTTTCGTTCAATTCATTCATTCCCGGTGTCGTATGGCTGCCTCGCTCCGCTATCTCGCCGCGGCGATCCAAACCGATTTCCCGAATCCCACAACGCGGGCCGAACTCCCCGAGCGCGTCGGCCGGATGCTGGCGATGATCGACCAAGCCGCCCTCGGCTACGCACCCTTCGGAGACGTCCGGCTCGTCGCCTTTCCCGAGTTCGCCCACGCTGCACCGATCTACCACACCGTCGAAGAACTCCGCGACAAACTCGCCGTCGAACTTCCGAATGAGCAGACCGAACGCTACCACCGCAAGGCCAACGAGCGGAACTTGTTTATCCAGACCGGCACGTTCCTCGAAGTCGATGCGAAGTATCCCGGCCACGTCTTCAACACCACCTGCTTGATCGGGCCCGACGGACTGCTGTCGAAGTATCGGAAGGTGAACCCGTGGATCCCGTGGGAAGTCCACAGCAGCCCGCACGATGTCGCCGGGTACACCGAGCCATTCTTCCCCGTGACCGAGACCGAGATCGGTACCCTCGGCACGGCCATCTGTTACGACTGGCTCTTCCCCGAGGCGATTCGCGAACTCGCGCTGCAGGGGGCCGAGGTGCTCATCCGCGTCTCGGCGTACATGGACCCGTGGGGCGCGACCCCGCTGATGGACTGGTGGACCACGGTGAACCGCTGCCGGGCGCTCGAGAACATGGCGTACGTCGTCGCGGCCAACCAAGGCGCCCGGCTCGAACACTATCCCCCGTTCTCCTGGCCCGGCGGCAGCATGCACGTCGATTACGACGGCCGGCTGCTGGCCCAAGCCGACCCCGGCCCCGGCGAGAAAATCGTCATCGCCCCCATCGACATCAGTGCTCTGCGGGCCGAGCGCGAGCGGCGGATGGGGCACCATCTGCTAGCCCACCTGCGGAGCGAAACCCACCGGCACGCCCGGGCACCGATCTACCGGGCGACGCCCCCGCTGACGATCGACGGGAACAACGCCGCCATCACCGAGGCAAAGTCGCGCTGGAAGCAAGGCTGAGCCGAATCTTCTTGTTAGCCCGACGCGCCAGCGTGGGAGACCCTTGCTGGCGCGTCGGGCTATCAAATCAGGGCTTCAATCCCATCCGGTTCGTCGGGTAAATCACGATGGCCTCGGCGGCGGCGTTCGCGGCCGGGTGATCGTTGCGGTATTTCCGCGTCGTCGCCGAACGCGCGAGTTCGTCCGGCTTCAATTGCGCGTGCAGTTCGCGGTGAATAGCCGACAAGGCCTCCGCGAAGGCCGCCTTCGCGGAGGAATCGCTTTCCGCAGCGAACGCTTTCTGCAATTCACCGCGGGCGGCCTGCAGCGGCTTCAATCTCGGCGCTTTCGCATCCGGCGGCCGGCGACCGAGTTTGGTCACGGATTCCGCGAGCCGAATGCTCGCGGCCGCTTTGGACTCCGCCGAGCCAGCCAGCGTCGATTTCAGCAACTGCTGCATTTCGGCGATGCTCCCTTCGACGCCGCCCCAAGCGGGAGCGGCCCTCGAGAAGTCACTCAAGATGCCGTAGCACTGGTTCAATCCGAAGTGTGCCAACAGGTCTTCGGGATCGATGGCTAGCACCCGTTGGTAGGATTCGACCGACTTCAGCAACCACTGCGTCTGCTCCACGGAACCGTTCGGCTCCAATTGCGAGCGGCGGAACTGCGCCTGCCCGAGCCGACCCAACACCACGTAGTCTTTGGTGAAGTTCATGTTCCGCTCCTTCGGCTGGTTCGCAGGTTCGACGATCTTGGCGAACTGCGCGATCGCCCCGTCCCAGTCGGCGCGGGAGCTGGCATTCTCCGACAAGGCCAAGCCCGAGAGCCACGCTTGCAGCCACCACGGTGCCGGCGGATCGCACGCCCCGGACGCGGTCGTTTCTTCGGCGGCTTCTTTCAATTTACCGAGGTCGATGTAAACGCGGGCCAAGTTGGCGTGGGCGTGCCACTCCGCCGGTTTGGCCCCGAGCGTCAGCAGTTTCTTGAAGGCGACCTCGGCCTGCCGGAGTTCGCCTTTCTTGTTGCCGGCGCCCCCTTCGAGGTAGCAGGCGATGCCGTAATCGTTCCAGCGCTGCCACGGCGGATCGATGGGCGACTTCTGCTCCGCCACTGTCGAACCGGCGAGCGGCAGCGTGACCGTATCGCTGCACATGTCGACGATCGGCATCTTCGGGATCGGCCGATTCAACGGCTTGTGCACGTACTCCATGTAGGCTTGGTCGAACTTGCGATAGCGCAGCCGCACCGTGAGCTCCACCGGCCCCTTGGCATCCGGTGGGACAGTCAATTTGTAGTGGACCACATTCGCCGCACCGGGCGGGATCTGGTGGTCGTAAAGCGGCGTGAAAATGTCCTGCGGGTTCCGCCGGTCGATGCGCTTCCCGTTTTTGTCGAGCATGTGGACGTTGATGAAGTGGGACCATTCGTCGACAGTGCCGGTGTCGTCCGGGTTCTGCGTCGCGCCGTTGCGGCCGATAATTTTGCCGTCGCACTTGGCCGTAAAGTCAACCCAGATCTCGTTGGAATCGACGGTTCCCTGGCTGAAGTGGTGGCCGATGTTGAGCGTGCGGATCACCGTTTCGAGCAAGTAAGTCTGGCCCGGTTTCAACTCCGGTAGCTTCGGCCGCAGCACCGTCAGCGATTCGTCATCGACCGAGCCGTCGCTCTTGAAATTCTTGACGCCGAAGAGGTCGATGCGGACTTTCTTATCCTTCAAGAATTCCGCGTTCAGGGCGATGGTCTTGTCGAAGCCTTCTTTCATGTGGGCGTACTTCGGCTCGTTTTTCAGCAGTTCGAAGAGGCCGGTGTTCGCCGCCGGGAAGCTGTGGTGGTGCACCTTGCGGCCACCGGTGCCGTCGAAGTCTTTGGCGCCGAAATCCTCGCTCGGCTTCAACGGCATGTGGCAGCTCGCGCAGTTATCTTTAGCCTTCTCCGGGAAGTAGAAGCTCCGGCTGCCGTTGCCCGCGCCCGAAAGCACGAACGAATCGTAGTGGTTCTGCCCGCGCAAGAAGTCCTTGTAGTGGTTGAGTTCCACCGGCAACGAGACCTTGTGGCAGGTCGCGCAGAACTCGGCCGTCTTGTGCACGGGTTTCAGCATCGTCTTCTTGTGGAAGTCCGGCTTGGCCTTCACCATCTGCCCGTTGATCCACTGGAGGATCGCGTTCTCGCTGTACGTGAACGGGTATTGCTGCTGCTCCTCGATGGTGAACGCGGCGTTCCCCTCCGGGCCGTGGACCTCGGTGATGCTGTGGCACACGATGCAGGTGATGCCGGCGTGGCCGGTCTCGTGGTTCTCGAAGTCGAAATTCGGGTCGTCGAACTTCCCGCTGAAGAACGGGACGGGATCGTGGCAACCCGCGCACCAGCGCGAGGACTTCACGTGGCCGTCGCGCTTCATCCCCATCTCGCGGGTTTCTTTGACGCTGAACAAATACGCCGGGTTGTTGAACGAGCTGAATTTGTGGGCGCTGTGCAGGTGGTCGTTGGCGATCTCCGGATGGCACTTCATGCAGTAGGCGTCGTTCATCATCACTTTGGCGTCGATGAATTTGCCGTCGGCGGTGCGGGCGTTCGACGGCTCGAAATACTGCAAGCCGTCCAGCGATTGCTGCCGGCCGGCGTCGCGCGGATCGTAGTTGTGGAACCAAGCCATGGCGATCATCGTCACGGCGACGATGCCGCCCCAAGCTTTGCCGTAGCCCCATTTGATCGGCGGCCCGGCCCGGCGGTGGCCGATGTACGCCGAGATGCAGACGAGCGGAATCAGGATGTGCAGCCAATAGACGACGAGCCGCGAAGTCGTGCCGGTGGGCAATTGCGGGAGGCCTTCGAATTGGAAGAGCGCCCCGCCGGTCAGGATCACGAGGATACCGAGGGCGAAGACGATCAGGCCGAGCCGCACGGCTTTGCGGTTGCGCCGATTGCGCGAAGTGAAATAGTGGGCGGCGCCGAAGATCAGAAATGGCAGCGTGCCGAGAAGTCCGACGGCCCCGTGGGCGAGGAACATCCAGAAAGTGAACGGCGTGGTGTACGTGCTTCCGGGGCTGAAGTAATTCAGCAGGCTGACACCGGAGAGGTAAACGCCGGTGGCGCCGAGCACCGCGAACCCGGCGAACGTGGCCCAGAGCAATGGCCGCAACCACGGGCGGATCGCCGAGACATACGGCGGCGGCACCGGTCGGGTTCGCTTGACGGGCATCGGAGGTACGATATCGATGGACATATCTGGTTCTCAATTCGGCGAATCTTTGTGGCGAGACGTTTCTTGCGTGTCGGATGGAGTTGTACCCCCCGAGCGGTGGGCGTAAGCCCTCCGAGAAAAGCGAACCTCAGTGCGGTTCAAATCCTCGGAGGGCTTACGCCCACCGCTCGGGGACAACTCCGAGGCCGTCACTTCACTCCCTGCTCCAATCGGTGCTCCCGATCCACTGGTAGACCCGTCCACGTCTGCGTGCCAGCCTTCGCCCCCGGCCAGCGGACGACGACCTTATCCACCGCCGTCGTTTCGCCTAAGCCGACCGTCACCACCAGTTCGCTTTGGCTGAGGTAACCGCGGGCGCCACTCACGTAGAATCGCCGCACTTCGCCTCCCACCGTGACTTCGACCGTCGCGCCGATGGCGTCGCGGTTCGATGTCACGCCGTCGCCGACGAGCTTCAACCGCAGCCAATGGTGCCCGGTTTTACTGTCGTTGCGGAAAAGCTTGGCCTCGCCGCCATTGGTGGCCACGGCGACGTCCGGCGCGCCGTCGCCGTTGTAATCGAGATGCGCCGAGCCGCGGCCGACGAGCGGCTTCAACAGATCGCCCGCATCGGTCGCGTTCTGGAATTTCGGTTCGGTCGCGGTGCCGACGTTGCGGAACAATTGGGCCGGTTCGGCCTGCGTTTGCCGGGGGCGGGCCAGCGCGATGTCGGGTTCGAGGTGGCCGTTGACCCCGAGTAGATCGATCCGCCCATCGAGGTCGGCGTCGAAGAAGAATGCGCCGAATTTCATCGGGCCGCGGCTCGGCGCCGCCAACCCCCACGCCGAGGCGTTGTCTTGGAACAGCAGCGGTTTCGTCCGACGCTCCGATAACAAGGTGTTCGGCTCGTTGCTGAAATTCGCGATCGCGATCGCGCAGTGGCCCGGTTCCAATTCCGCGCTATCGATGCCCATGCCGCCGCGCGGTCGGCCCTCGGCGTAAGCGACGTTCGACGTCAGGCCGATCTCTTCGAACTTCCGCCCGCCTTTGCCATCGTCGATGTTGCGGAAGAAGAAGTTGCGCACGGTGTCGTTGGCCACTGCGAGGTCGGGCCAACCATCCCCGTCAGGGTCGCACACCACGACGCCCAGCGATTTGCCGATCGGCACGAGAGCGCCGTTCAGACCGGTCGATTCACTCACGTCGATGCCCGCAGCTTCCGAGACATCGGCAAACTTGCCTTGGCCGAGGTTGCGGTAGAGCTTGCAGGTCGTGCCGGGGAACTGCGTCGGCGGAACGTACGCCCGTTGGCCACCCGGCAAGATCGCTTGGATGCCGAGGTCGAACGCCGGCGACCAAGTCAGGTACTGGCAGATGAACAGGTCGAGCCGGCCGTCGCCGTCGAAATCGAGCCACGTTGCGGACGACGGGAACGAGATCGGTTTATTCCAACGCTCGAACTCGCCGGCGTCCGCGACCTTCGGCCAAGTGTTGACGAGCAGCCCGGCGCGGTCGGTGACGTCTTCGAAGCGGGCGCCGCCGATGTTGCGAAAGAGCCGGTTGCCCCCGACGGCCGTGAGCAACAGATCGGGGAAGCCGTCGTTGTCGAAGTCGCCGGCGCACCCGCCTTGCCCGTAGAGCGGGACGTTCAACCCGGCTGCGACCGTGACATCGTCGAAGGTACCATCCCCTTTGTTGCGGTAGAGCGCCCCCGTGGGTTTCGCCAGCGACGCGGCACCCGGCCACGGCGAACTGTTGCAGAAGTAGAGATCGGGTTTGCCGTCGGCGTCGAAATCGAGCACGACGACACCGGCGCCCATTGTCTCGGGCAGCAGTTTGCGACCGGTGGCCCCGTTGACATGCCGGAAGCGGATGCCGGCGCCGGCGGTCGCATCGGCGAACGACACCGTCGCGGCTTCGCCCGGCGCCGGGAGTTCCGGCGCGGGGCGTCGCCCGCAGCTGAGCAGGCTGACGGCACCGAGGCACACCCCGAGAATCATCGAGATCGAGTACCGCTTCATCGTCCTTCCCTGCGCCTTATTTCTTCGGCTTATCCGGCACGCCCGGTGCGTGGTGGGTATTCAACCAGCGGGCCACTTCTTCGATTTCTTTGGCGTCCAGTAGTCCGTCTTTGTTCGCGTCGAAGTCGTCGAAATGCGGCAACATCAACCCGCGAACCTCGGATTTGGAGAGCTTGCCATCGCCGTCTTTGTCGGACGCCAAGGACTGCTTGGCGAATTCCTCCGGCTTCCACATCCCGGCCCCGTCGGATCGCGCCCCACCGCCGTCGATGTCGCGCACTCGCCGCAGAACGTAGCTCTGCTTCACGACGTGGCAGGCCCGTTCGCCGACGCAGGCGGAGTAGGTCAGGGTCAATTTCACCGGCAGGTCGACCGGCCAGTTCGCCACATCGATAAGGAACTCGCGCGGATCGGTGTCGCTGGTCGCCTTGACCTTCGCCGCCTCACCGGCCGCCTTCTCGAACTTCGCGCCCTTCGGCAGCTCCAGTTCGAATTTCAACGGGCTTGTCAGGTTGTTCCAGTGCGCATCGTGGAACGGGTCGAGATGGAAACCGAGATACAGTTGACCTTCCCCCCGATTGATGAGCGGCCCGTCGGCCTCCACTCGCAACTTCGCGTAGAAGGGTAGGCCTTTCTTCTCGATCACCGGCTCCATGACGATGGCCTGCATCCGCGGCCGCTGCAGCCGGGGCACAGTGCCTCGCGGCGCCGGCGCTTTCAACGGCGGCTCCAATTTCAGTTTGATGTTCTCTTCTCGGGTGAAGGTGTCGGCCTTCCCCACCAATTCCTCCAGATCCTTGCGCACTTGGGCCGGGTGGCTCCAAGCGCGCTTGCGCACCACCACGCCTTTGGGATCGATGATGAACTCCGAGTTCGGCCGGTCGCCGAGCGCGTGCTTGAGCCGGTTATCCATGGCATCGACGATCCACGGGACGGTGGCGCCGAGTTGCTTGTCCGCTTGCCGCGCATGGGCCAAGCGCTCTTCGATTGTAAACGGCTGCACGTAGCTCCCGGCGAGTTCCGGGTGGGCCAGCGTCTTGTAGACGAAGTAGAACTTCACACCTTTGGGACCGTAGTCCCGGTACGCCGCCTCCAGACCGGAGACGTTCCAGAGGAAAGGCGGTCAGGTCAAGCACCCGAACGTCAGCACGGTGTAATGTCCCCGCAGGTCGGCGGTCTTGAATTCTTTGCCGGCGGGGTCGAAGATCGAAACCTCCGGCAGCTTCTCGCCGACTGCCGGTTTTTCTTTGGAGAAGTCTTCATCTTTCTTCTCCCGCTGGGCGAGGGCCGGGCCTCCCAAAATGGCGGCGAGAAGAAGCCCGAGACCGAAACGCGCTAGGGAACGCATGGGACACCTCATGGGAAACCGGATTGAGATCGGACTGTCAAAGCCCCAGGTTTTCGCGGACAATCACGATACGGGGCACCGTGTCGATCACGTACCCGATCCGCCGCTCGTACTGTTTACCGGCTTTATCCTTGAGAGTCAGTTTCGCCGTGGAACGCCCTTGACGCCCTTGCAATTCGACCGGTTCCAATTCGTAACTCAGCAGTTTGACTCCATCCTGCCAGAGCGGCTCGTTGAACACGATCGAAGGACTGCGATCCGCGAGACCGCTATACGGTTCGTCGGCTTTCCAAGATTTCAACGCGGCTTCGAGATGACGGCCGGCTTCGGCCGTATCGATGGGTTGCGGAACTTCCTTCGAACCGCAGCCGGCAAACACGAGCGCGAGGCACGCTGCGGCGAAGGATCGCCGCGGCGAGTAGGAACTCCGAATCATCAGTCGTTCCCCCCCACTTCGCCGCCGTTGCGACTGCCCAGCGCCCGCCAACTCGCCACGGCGATGCTATTGCGCACGAACCGGACCGACCCGTCGCAGAGCACCACGTTGACGCCGCCGGTGTGACCGCTGCTCGCGGGCATCGTTTGAGTCGAGTTCTGCGGGAACGCGCAGAGCCTGTCGTTGGGCATCGAAGCGTGGCCGTACATCACGTCTTGGTTGCCTTGGATCCAGTTGGCGCCGAAGTTCGAATACCACTGCAGGGTGATGTCGTTCGGGTCGCTGGCGCGGCAGAAGTTCATCGCTTCGTCGGCGTTCGCCGGGGCGACCAATTTCGGATTGATCAAGTCGCTGCGCGGAGTCACCGTGGCGTTGCTCCAGTCGCCTTTGTAGCGCTCGGAGAATGCGGCGGTGTTGCTCAGCCCGTCGGTGATGTCGGCGAAGCGGCAACCTTTGTCGCCGGTGACATGGTAGAACGCGCCGTTCGAACCACTCGCGTCTTGCTGCCAAATGATCCCGGTCCCGTAGTTGGCGGCGTAATTGTTCCCGGCCCAGCCCGCCGGTACCGTCGTTTGCGGATCCGACGGGCAGAGAAACGTCGCCAACGCCATCGCCTTCGGCACGGGATTGAGCACGTGCGTCTTCGTAAAGTCGATCTGCTTGTAAACGTTGTCTTGTTCGATGTGCGGCAGGAGCAGGCTGTGCGACGAAAAGCTGTTCGGCTTCGAGTTGCCCGGAGGCAGGCACTCGTTGGCGCCGTGGTAACTATGCGCGGCGATGCCGATCTGTTTCAGGTTGTTGGAGCACTTCATCCGCGCGGCGGCTTCGCGAACCTTCTGCACGGCGGGCAACAGCAGACCGATGAGGATCGCGATGATCGCGATCACCACCAGCAATTCGATGAGCGTGAAAGCGGAACGGGCAGAGCGCGTCATGTCCAAGGACTCCGGATGAAGGAAGATGATGGAAAACCGCGAACCGACGCCGGCATACCGGACGCAATCGCGCACCGGAACACCGGAAATGAACGGCGCGATTGCCGGGATTGGCAATTGAACCGAAGTTTACAATTGTTGCGGATTGTGGCGATTCCGAGCGACGGGATTGAGGACGGCGACACCGTCAGCGACTGGTAAAGTCAGCGACGGCCGCAATCCGCAGGTCGCAGGGGCTAGCGAGGGGGGTGAAAAATCGAATCGAGATGGCCCCGGCAGGTCGCCGAGTTTTCCTGTTCCGGCCACATGAATTTCGAAGTTTCCACAACTTCGAATGTTGATGGCAGAATCGCATCCAAAGGCTGAACGGTGACGGTGAAAGTCGGGATCGGCAGGGGTGCCGGAATCACCGGAGACTTCTGGCAAGAGCTGCCGCTGCAGGGTTTGTGAGGAGCCATCGGCGAATCGGAATTGGGCGAGCCATCCGTCTTGGGGCTGATTTGCAAATAGTCCCCGCAGCTCGCATTCGCCGGATTCGCAGATGCGAATAGCGCCCCAATCGACAGAATGCCGATGAGGAAGAGCCAGCGATGGGAGAGAGGGAATCGCATGTTTTCTCTGACTACACACAACATTAACAAAGTCTTCGGCCGATGCAACACAATTTGCGAAAAATGGGTGTGACAATGATGTTTGAAGTTTCTTCGTGGTGTGGGTGGGGGGGTGGGGGGGCGGCGGGCCGCCGCCGAGGGTCCGGGGGAGGTGGGGGTGCGGCCCGGCCGCGCCCGGGGGGGGGGGGGGCGAGCACCCCCCCCACGCCAACACAACAA
>JBBRUN010000073.1:0-14331 GCA_038247765.1 Gemmatales bacterium
CGGCCAGCAGCTTCTTCGCTTCCGCCACGGCGGGGTTCTTCTGCCCTTCCGGGTCTTCGACCCGGAAGATGCGGCCGCGATTCTGCGGCGCCCAACCACTCACCCAGTCGCTCCAGTAAAAGGCGCCATCCGGACCGAATTCGCAATCCGTCGGCACCATGCCACTCACGAATGCTTCGGGCTTATTCACCTCGAAGCTGGCGCCCTTGGGCTTCACGCTCACGGCCCAAATTTTCGAGCTGCCGGCGTTGCTGGTGAAATCGCAGGCGAAGAAGTGATCCTTGTACTTGTCGTTGAAGCCGATGCCGGGGTAGTGCGTCAGGCCGGCGGGGCCGTTGCCGAAATGCGCCAGCGGCGGCAACACGTAGGCGGCGCTGTCGGCGTGCGGTAGGTGCCAGAGTTTCTCGGTGTTCCACGGGCCGCGGTTCCCCTGCGGCACGGCGGGCGTGTGCATGAGCGTGCCGTATTGGTAGCCGCAACGCCAGCCGCTGTCGCCGCCCTCGGTGATCTGCACCCAACGGGCACTGTCTCCGCTGTCGCAGTTGTTGTCGTAGGTGAAGAGGTTGCCGAAGTCGTCGAAGGCGAGTTCCTGCGGATTGCGCAGCCCCGTGTGGACAATCTCCATGTTTTTGCCGTCGACGTCACAGCGGAGCACGCAGCCCTCATCCGGGAGGAACAATTTCTTCTTGTCGATCGTCGTCACGTTCAAACCGCGGTCGCCGATGCTGAAGTAGAGGCGGCCGTCGGGCCCCATGCGCAGACCGTGCAGGTCGTGGCCGAGGAACTGCGCCCGCACGCCGAAGCCGGTGGCGAGCGAAGTCTTCACATCGGCGACGCCGACGTTCTTGGTATCCTTCAGCAAGTACAAGTCGGGGATGTTCGTGAGGTAGACGCCGCCCTTGCGAGCGAGCAGCCCGGCGGCGATGCCGTCCTTCAGCTTGTTGAAGCCTTTGGCGAACACTGTCGATTTATCCGCGACTTTGCTGCCGGTGCTGTCCCAGACCATGCGCACTTGGTCGTCGAACTTCTCGTAGTTCTTGTCCTTCGCGCCGAACTTGTGTTTCTCGTACATCTTCAGCCGGTCTTCGACGCTGCGCGAGCCGATGTCTTCATCGAGCCAGTACATATGCCCGCGCGTATCGGGGACGCCGTGCTCGAAGCGCGTCGTCTCGGCGACGTAGGCCCGGCCTTGGCCGTCGAAGCAGAAGGCGACCGGGTTTGCCATCAGCGGCTCGGCGGCCCAGACGGTCGGCTTGAGGCCACCGGCCACGACGGCGCGTTTGGCGGCGGCGCTAGCGTCCGGGTTGTCTTTGGCGGGCTGGGCGTCCGGGTTCGTCGGCGGCACGGCGGATCCGGTCAGCACGGTGAGAGCGAGGAGTAAGCCGAGCAGGGTGGCGCCGGCGAAGAACCGAAGGTGCATGGAAACTCCACGGGAGAGGCGGCGGGAAGTTGTAGTTTACCGCAGCATTCCGGATGAAACAATGCGGGGAGCCGATCCGGACGCCGAGCGAGAGACGAAAATGGGGGCGGGGAATGACCCGGCCCCCTTCAGTTGCGAATCGGCGTATCGCTCAGTTCATCCGCATCGGGCGTTGGAACAGTTTGCTCGTGTCGAACGCTTCGCCGGTCATGTCTTTCCACTTTTTACGCTGATCGTCGGTCAGCACCTTTTCGATTTTCTCGGACGTTTCGCTTCGGAGGCTGGCCAGTTTCTTCTGCATCTCGGCTTGCTTTTCCGGGTCGAAGCCGCCCGTGAACATCTCGCGCATCTCTTTCTGCATGTCGGTGTTGATCGTTTTGATCTTCTCGGTCTGCTCTTCGGTGATGGCCAGTTCCTTGGCGATCTTGGCGTTGCTGAACGCGCCCGCGCCCATCTGTTGCTTTTCGATCTGGCCGATCCGCTTGAGTTGCTCGGCGCTCAGGGTCGCTTTCATAAAAGCGACGCGCTCTTTCATGAGCTTGAGTTGGACTTCCATGCGGGCGATTTGTTCTTCTTCATCGCCGCCGAATTGCGAGAAGCCTTTCATCGCCTCGGACTGCTTCTCGGCGAATTCTTTGAGCTTGGCGACGAGTTCATCGCTGACCTTCAGCTCTTCTTGCAGGGGCTTGCTGGTGATCAGCAGCGACTTCAAGTTTTGACCGCCGCCGCCCGGTTGCATGGGGCGCTGGGCTTGGGCCGTACCGACCGCCGCGAGGACGATCGCGGCCGAGAGAATCCAACGGGCCAACATCCGCATGATCCGGACTCCGGAAGGAATAGACATGATGGTTCGCGAAGTGCGACACCGGACTTCATATTGGCAATATCGGAGCGGGAAAGGCAAGTGAGAATTCTCACATAATTGGTGGGGATTCCCGAGGCGAACTCCGAGCGTCGCGTGTTGACGAGGACGACCTCTACCCACGAATCAGTTCCTGCACTGAGAGTTCGCGTGCTCGGGAGTTCTGCCCTGGGTTGCGGGTCTAACTCAAGCAGTCGATCGCCGGGGGTCTACGATATGTCACACCTTCACCCGGTCGCCGAACCCTTCGAAGAGTGCCGCCTCGCCGTCGGGGCCGATGCGATTCTCCTTCAAACAGAGATCGACGATCCGCCCCAGATGTGGCGACTGCGATAGTGCCGCGGCCCCGGCATCGCCGATCCGGTTCCGCCAGAAATCGATGTGCGTCAGATTGGCCGCGGACGCGCTGGCGGCGAGATCCGCGGCGCCGCGATCGCCGCAGTTGTTCTCCCGCAAGACGATTTCCCGATACCGCAGCAAGTGTTCGCTTTCGGCTAGGGTCGTCACGCCCCGGTCGCCGATGCGGTTCATCATCAAATTTAAACTCGGCGAATTCAGATGTTCGAAGATCGGCGAGCGCACGAGTGCTTCGAGGCCGTCGTCGCCGATGCCGGTGTTCGGGAAGCTGGCCGATCGCAGCGACTGTGCCAACGGCGATTCGCAGAGCGCTCGCATTCCCCCATCGCCGAGTGGGCTGCCGATCAAGTTCCACTCCGCGAGGTTTCTGAGGTACGGGCTGGCGACGATGCTCCGCATCGCCCCTTCGGAGACCGGGCCGAAATCGAGACCGGAGAGTGATCGGAACGATATCGTCGCGAGGATGCGGGCGATTTCGGCATTCTCCGCCAGGCTGCGGAACTCGAGTTCGACGAGCCGGCCCACATCGGTTTGGCCGAGTTCGCGGAGGAAGGGCAAACCCGACTCGACCGCGAGCGATCGGATCGCATTGAAATTGGGATTGCGAAAGAAACGCTGCCAGTCGTGCGGGGCGAGGTCGTCGTGCGAACTCAAGCGCCCGGGGCCGAAAACCGAAAAGTCGGCGAATTCCTGCGAGGGTTTGCGGAGGAGTATGCGGATGCGACCGTAGCATTCCGGCGGCAGGTCGAGGCGCTCGAACGCATCGGGCGTCATCCCCACGAGGCCGATCTGTTCGAGCCAATCTCCGGCGGGCGATCGCAGCCAAGCCCGAAGCGCCGGATCCGACAGCCAAGTCGGATCCAGATGCCGGAGTTGGATGCACCCGCGTCGCAGAGTGAGGTTCAATGCCCGCCCCGGCGTCGCGATTCGCGGTGCGAATGCGGTGAGGCCGCGATTGGCTTCGCTACCGTAACGCAGTCCATTCAGGATCGGTTGCAGTTCGCCGACCCACGCTTCGAAATTCGCCTGGATAAACGTTTGCTCCAGCGCTTTCAATTGACCGTGCTGAACCGTATCGGCGCTGGGGTGGCTCAGGGCGAGCTGCACGCGGACGAAGGCCGCGCGGTCCGCGTCGCCGTGTTCGTCGAGCCAATCGGCCAGCACGAGGCGCGGCAAGTCGTCGGCCGGTGCCTCGCGGCAGCGCTGGAGCAAGGCTTTCAATTCGGGCGAGGCCGGATCCACTGGGTGCCACCGAAAGGCGAAAGTTTCGTCAACCGCCGGGCGGTCTCTTGCAATCCGCTCCCGTACCGATTATCCCATACCGAAGCGCGGGGGTTCTGCCAACGCCTCCCCGGCGATTACCCGAACTCGTGCGGACGATGATGTCTCTAGCGGTGGTGCTCTTCCTCATTGTCGCCGCGGCGACGGCCTTCGGCGCCCTCGGCGTCGTGCTGTCGCGGAGCATCGTCCGCGCGGCCGTCTGGCTGCTCGCCACGCTCATCGGCGTCTCGGTCGCCTACTTCTTGCTCGGGGCCGAGTTTCTCGGTGCGGCCCAACTCATCGTGTACGTCGGCGGCACCCTCGTCCTCATGGTCTTCGGCGTCATGATCACGAACCAAGGCCCGTTTGCCGGCATCCGCACAAAGCCGGTCGAATGGCTCCTCGGCGGGGGGCTCGCGGGCTTGCTGTTCTTGGCCCTCGTCGGATTCAGCTTGCGGGCCGCGGCCCCGCCGGAACCATTGGCCGACGAGAATCTGCCGAGCGCCGGGCCGCTCGGGGCCGCGTTGCTCGGCGTGCCGGACGATCGCGGTACCGCATTCTTGCTGCCGTTCGAAATCGTCTCGATCCATTTGCTGGTCGTGCTGGTCGCGGCGGCGTACTTGGCTCGGGCGAAGCGGCGAACTCCCGCGAAGGGGGCCGCGAATGGCTGATGTCGGCCTCGTCCCCTTCCAGATTCTCGCGGCGTTCTTGTTCGCCTGTGGCGTGGCCTGCTTCGTGACGAAGCGAAACGCCATCGGACTGCTCATGGGCGTGGAGTTGGTTTTGAACGCGGCGAATTTGAACCTCGTCGCGGCGGCGCGATTCGTCCCCGGATTGCGGATCGAAGGGCAGGTCTTCGCCGTGATCGTCATCGTGCTCGCGGCGGCGGAAGCGGCCGTGGCACTGGCGATCTTTTTGAATTTCTACAACAACTACGCCACGGTGGACGTGGACCAAGCCAACGAATCGAAAGGGTGAGCCCGTGTTCAACCCTTTCGACTTCGCCGCGCACCCCGGCCGCGCCTACATGGTGGCGACACTGTTGCCACTGGTACCGGTGCTGCTGCTGTTGATCGCGGCGACCATCCGCAACATGGCCCGTTCGCGCAGCCACACCGATAGTTTCGCCTCGCGGGTCTATTGGCTTTTCGGTGGCGACCAACCGTTGAAAACCGGCGGCTACCTCAGCTTGGTGTTCTTGCTGGCTTCCTTCGGACTCTCGGTTTGGGGCTTACTGAATTTCTTCGAAGAATCGCAAACGCTGCACGATCAACCGAAGGAACTCGCGGCGCGTTGGAGCGAGCGCGGCGACTGGCTCCGTATCGGTTCGGCGAAGGGGGAACATCGCCCCGCCGCGGCATTGCAAACCGGTTACCGCATCGACCAACTCACGGCGCTCATGTTCGCGATGGTCACCGGCATCGGTTCGCTGATCTTCCTGTACTCCCTCGGCTATATGAGACAAGAGACGGACGAAACCGTCGACGACCACGCCGCCCACGCGACCCGCCGCGGGCGCTTCGGCCGGTTCTACTTGTACCTGTCGCTCTTCGCCTTCAGCATGTTGAATCTGCTGATCGCGGACAACCTCTTCCAAGTCTTCGTCGGTTGGGAACTCGTCGGCGTCTGTTCGTTTTTCCTCATCGGTTTTTACTACGAACGCAAGAGTGCCAGTACCGCCGCGAACAAGGCGTTCATTGTTAACCGCGTTGGCGACGCCGGGCTACTGATCGGGATCGCCATCGCTTTCGCCACCTTCGGCACGCTGAACTTCCAAGACCTCGCCGAGAAGATCGCCGGTTCCCAACCGGACGAAATGTCCCATGGCCTCTGGGTGCTGATGGGATTGGGGCTGTTCGTCGGCTGCGTCGGCAAGTCGGCCCAAGTGCCGCTGCAAACGTGGCTCCCGGATGCGATGGAAGGCCCGACGCCCGTCTCGGCTTTGATCCACGCGGCGACGATGGTCGCGGCCGGGGTGTACTTGGTCGGGCGCTGTTACCCGCTCTTCGCGCCCGAGGTGTTCCTCACAATCGCTTACTGCGGATTGATCACGCTGTTCCTGAGCGCGACCGTCGCCCTCGTCATGACCGACATCAAACGCGTCCTCGCCTTCAGCACCTGTAGCCAGCTCGGGTTCATGATGCTCGCTCTCGGCGTCGGGGCGTGGACGGCGGGCTTGCTGCATCTGCTCACGCACGCCTTCTTCAAGGCCCTGTTGTTCCTCGGGGCCGGCAGCGTGATCCACGGTTGCCATCACGAACAGGATCTCCGGCAGATGGGTGGCCTGCGCCGCAAGATGCCGATCACGGCGTTCACCATGCTCGTCGGCGTCCTCGCGATTTCCGGCACGCCGTTCTTCAGCGGCTGGTATTCGAAGGATCAAATCCTATCGTCGGCACTCGGGTATTCCGTCGCCCACAATCAGCACGCGCTGCTCTTCTTCGGCCCGCTCATCGCAGCCGGGATGACGGCCTTCTACATGTTCCGGCTCTGGTTCCTCGCCTTTACCGGAACGCCCCGGAACGCCACCGTCTATGGCCATGCCCACGAATCGCATTTCACGATGACGCTACCGTTGATCGTGTTGGCCCTCGGTAGCCTCGGCATCGCCTGGGGCTGGCCGCTCTGGGACGCCGAGGCTAGTTTCCTCGGGCACAAACTCCACGAGGGGGAGCCGGCGCTGATGAGCCGGGCCTTCGCCCACTCGCGCGAATTGGCCGAGGAGCACCATCTCGCCGCAGGGGGTCTGGCACTGCTCGCGGCTCTCCTCGGAGCCGGGTACGCGTGGAGCCGCTACGGCCGCACGGCACCGACTGCCGAGCAATTGAAGGAGCCGACCGGCTTGTTGGCGAACCGCTGGTACTTCGACGACCTTTACGATTTCGCCTTCCTGCGCGGTTCTCAGCGACTGGCGAAGTTGTCGGCGAACGTCGATCGCAGCGGACCGAACCAAGCAAAGCGGTTCACGCTCGACGGGCTGATGAGCGGCTGCGCGTCGATTGCGATGGCCGGCGGACGATACTTGCGAATGACCCAAACCGGCCAAGTCCGGCAGTACGTGTTGGTGCTGGCCTTGACCTTGGTCAGCGTCCTTTGGATGCTGAGCGTTTTCGTGCGGTAAACCGGCCACTGCCATCCGATGTCTGACATCTGTCATCTATTTATTCACAAAAATAGATGACAGATGTCAGAAGGGAGACATCGGCCTGCAAAGGAAGAGGATAACTCCTGCAATGCTCGAACCGTTCTTCCCACCGGCCGACCGCGAACTGGATTTGATCCAGCTCTCGCTGCTCGTGTTTCTGCCGGCCGGGTTCGCGTTGCTGCTGCTCGTCTGGCCGAGCCGGTTCCGCACCGGCATGCGCTGGGTCGCCCTGTTCGGCGCCGCCGCGACGCTGGCCGTTTCCCTGTGCACCCTCATCGACTACCACCGCTTGTTGGAAAGCCAATCCGACCGCGAGACGCGTAGCCTGTATCACCCCGGCACGCGGCTCGACAGTCGGGCGGATGAAGCCCTCGCCCGCACCGCGACCAAGCGCAGTTTCCTCAGCGACGACCTCGTCGTCCGCCGGCCGTGGGTGTCCAAATTCGATGTCGACTACGCGCTCGGCGTCGATGGTATCAGCTTGGCGATGGTGATCCTCACGGCACTCGTGACCTTCTTCGCGCTGATCGCCAGTTGGAAGATCGAGACCAACCTCCGCGGCTATCTGATCCTGATTCTCGTCCTCGAAAGCGGCGTCCTCGGTGCGTTTCTCGCCCTCGATCTGTTCCTTTTTTACGTCTTCTACGAAGTCATGCTGATGCCGATGTACTTTCTCATCGGCCTGTGGGGCGGGCAGCGCCGCAAGTACGCGGCGATCAAGTTCGTACTCTACACGCTCGTCGGCAGCGTCGGCTTGCTCGCGGCGATCATCGCCCTTTACTCGGTCGATGTTCGCGACTTCGTCCCCGTGGAAATGGCGCAAGAACGGACCCGCGAAGTGGAACGCGGCAACTCGAGCCTCACCGTGGATCAGGTGAACGACCGCGCCGAGATCCACACCTTCGACGCGCAGACGCTTTCCAAGGTCGGCCGGGCGGTGATGCTCGTGCTCAGCGGGCAAGAGGAGCGCTTGGTCAGCCGCGATGCGAAATCGGCGACGCCGAACGCGGTGCCGCTGTTCGCCCCCGGCGTGAACCGTGAGGCCGCGATTGCCCGGCTGAAATCGCAGGCCGTCTGCACACCGACCTACCAGTACATCCTGTTCGCGCTCTTGTTCCTCGGCTTTGCGGTGAAGGTGCCGATCGTACCGCTGCACAGTTGGTTGCCCGATGCCCACGTCGAAGCGCCGACGCCGATTTCGATGATCCTCGCCGGGGTGCTCCTCAAGCTCGGCGGCTACGGTCTCATCCGCTTCGCCTTCCCGATTTGCCCGTGGGCCGCCGATCAACTGGCGTGGTACGTCGGCCTCATCGGCGTCATCGGCATCGTGTACGGGGCCTTCGTCGCGATGGGCCAAACCGACTTCAAACGCTTGCTGGCGTATTCGTCCGTCTCGCACATGGGCTACGTCGTGCTCGGCTTGGCGTCGTGGAGTTCGCGCGGCGACTACTGGCAATGGGGTGTCAACGGCGCCCTTTTCCAGATGATCTCCCACGGCATCACCGCCGCCGCGCTCTTCTTCGTCGTCGGCGTGATTTACGACCGCGCCCACCACCGCGAGCTGAACCGCTTCGGCGGACTGAAAGAACCGATGCCCGTCTACTCCGGCTTGGCCGCCATCCTGTTCTTCGCCTCGATGGGCCTGCCGGGACTGTGCGGATTCGTCGGCGAATTCCAAGTGATGCTCGCCGCGTGGAACTACTGCTGGTTCCTCGGCGCAATGGCGATCCTCGCCACGATCATCACGGCGGGCTACTTGCTCTGGGCTTGGCAGCGTGTCTTCCTCGGGGTGAACCCGCTGACGGCGAAGTATCCGGACATCAGCTCGCGCGAAGCCGCGGTCCTGATTCCGCTGGCGATCTTGGCTATCGTGCTCGGCGTGATCCCGGGGCTGACCGTCTTCCAATGGACCGAACCGGCCGTGACGGGCTGGATCGACAACTTGGCGAAGTTGAAGCCTTGAAAGCGCGCGCACCATGGGCGAAACGCTGGCGGGGGTGATCGAACGGATCACCTTCCACAACTTGGACAACGGTTACTGCGTGCTGAAGGTGCAGGCCAAAGGGCACCGCGAACCGGTGGCCGTGGTCGGGCATTTGTCGAGTGCGATCGCCGGCGAGTTCATCGAAGCCAAGGGCGAATGGATCGCGGATCGCCAGCACGGCCAGCAATTCAAAGCCAGCGAACTCCGCACGACCCCGCCGCACACCACCGCGGGCATCGTCAAATACCTCGGCAGCGGGCTCGTCAAAGGTATCGGCCCCAAGTACGCGCAGAAGATCGTCGAGCAATTCGGTGAGAAGACGCTGGAAGTCATCGACCAATCGCCGGCATTCCTGAAGCAAGTCAAAGGGTTGGGGCCGAAGCGGATCGAATTCATCCGGACGTCGTGGAAGCAGAACCGAGCCGTCCACAAGATCATGGCCTTCCTGCAGAGCTTCGGCATCGGCACCGCCCGCGCCGTGCGCATCTACAAGACCTACGGCGAGAACGCCGTCGAGCAGGTGCGGTCGAACCCGTACCGCCTCAGCACCGACATCTGGGGCGTTGGCTTCCGCACTGCGGATGAGTTGGCATTGAAGTTGGGCATTCCGCGCGATTCGCCACGGCGAGCCGAAGCCGCCGTGAGGTACATCCTGCAAGAAGCGAGCGCGAAAGGGCACGTCGGCCTGCCGCAAGACGTGGTGCGCGAGCAAACGGCGGCGCTCACGGAAATTGTGCCGGAGATCGTGCAGAAGGCGATCGACGATTTGCGCTTGCAGGATGAGTTGGTACTGGAAGCGATTCCGGAGCAGTCCGATCTCCTTTACCTCAAGCCATTGCACCTCGCCGAGTGCGGAGTGGCGCGCGGGATGATCGCTTTGCGTTCCGGTGTTCATCCGCTTCCGGCCGTCGATGTGGCCAAGGCGCTGGCGTGGGTCGAACAAAAGATGGGGATTGAATTCGCCGAGGCGCAGCGGGAAGCGGTGCGACAAGCCATCACGCAGAAAGTGCTCGTGCTCACCGGCGGCCCCGGCACCGGCAAGACGACCATCGTGCGGGCCATCCTCGAAATCTTCCGAGCCAAGCAACAACGCGTGGCGCTCTGCGCCCCGACTGGCCGGGCCGCGAAACGCTTGACTGAATCGACCGGCCAAGAAGCGAAGACGATCCACCGCTTGCTGGAGTTCGACGCCGCCATCGGCACCTTTCGGCGCAGCCGGGAGAATCCGCTGGATTTGGATTTGCTCGTCGTCGATGAAACGTCGATGGCCGACCTGACGCTGACGAACCAACTGCTGCGGGCGATCCCGGCGTGGGCCTGCGTCGTGTTCGTCGGCGACCGCGATCAACTGCCGTCGGTCGGCGCCGGCCGCGTGCTGGCCGACTTCATCGACTCCGGCACCGTGGCCGTGGTCCGCCTCACCGAAGTCCACCGCCAGGCCGGGTCGAGCTACATCGTTCGGGCGGCGCACGCCGTGAACCGGGGCGAAGAACCGGAGTCGGCCCCGGCAAGGCAAGGGGACTTTTTCATCGTCGAAGCCGACGAGCCGACCGCGATTATCGAGCGCATCGTGACGATGGTGAAGGAGCGCATCCCGGCGAAGTTCCACCTCGATCCGTTCCGCGATGTCCAAGTGCTATCGCCGATGAACAAGTCCGAGCTCGGCGTTCACAATTTGAATGCCGTGCTGCAAGCGGCGCTCAATCCGCAGCAGGATCGCAATCAGGAAGTGGCCCGCTTCGGCGTGACCTTCCGCCGCGGGGATAAGGTGATCCAGACGCAGAACAACTACCAGCGCGAAGTGTTCAACGGCGACATCGGCCGCATCACGGATGTCGACGCGGTGAACCAATCGCTGAGCGTCGATTTCGACGGCCGCGATGTCGAATACGACTTCGGCGACCTCGACGAACTGCAACTGGCGTACTGCACGAGCATCCACAAATCGCAGGGGAGCGAATACCCGGCCGTCATCATCCCCGTGCACACGCAGCACTACGTGATGCTGCAACGGAACCTGCTGTACACGGGCATCACCCGCGGCCGCAAGCTCGTGGTGCTGGTCGGCAGCAAGAAAGCCCTGTGGATCGCCGTGAACAAAACCGACCAGGCCCGCCGCTATTCGCTGCTGCACTGGCGGTTACAGGCAGGACACATCATGGAGTGAGCGGTTCCAGTTGCCCGAGATCGTACAATTGCGCTATGGTAATTCAGTCCATGCATGGGATACGGAGAACGAACCATCTCGACCGAAGTCCGAACGCGAACCGTGTACGAACGACTCCGCGAAGTGGGGTTTACGAAGTCCTACCTCAAGAAAGTCGCGGCGCTGCCGACATGGTGGGACGATTCCCTGTGGGATGACCCACCGAGCCGGGCCGAAGGCTACATTCATTTGTCCCGTCACCTCGGCATCGACATCACAACCCTGCAAAATCCCGCACTCTCACTCCGCCTCAAAGATTTCGGTATTTGCAAATACAAAAAGCAGGCCGGAACCACCGACGAAGAGTTGCTGCTCAGTCGTGTGATCGCGACCCGTGCCGCGCAGCTCGCGGTAGAGGCGTTCAGCAATTTTCCAGTGACCGACGTGCCCAGTGCCACCGGCCTGAGGTCGAGCATCCTCGAGAAGGCCCCTTGGGTCGGTTTTGGTGAACTCGTCAATTATTGTTGGTCGATTGGCATCCCCGTGTTGCACGTAAATAACTTTCCGGCAGCCGCCAAAAAGAAGCCGATGGGATTCACGCTGAGGGTAAACGGGCGACCGGCTGTCGTACTTTGCGTTGAGAAAAAGCAACCGGCTTGGCACCTCTTTATTCTCGCGCACGAAATCGGGCATCTTCACCACGGACACGTCCCCATCAACGGTTCTTTGTTGGACGAGACGGTCCACGACAATCAGCCCGATGCAGAAGAAACGCAAGCCGATCAATATGCGATCGAACTGTTGACCGGCACATCGACCACCAGGATCAACACGGATGGCCGATGGCCGAATGCCATTTCGCTCGCCGAACAAGCTAAGGAATACGCCGACCTTTACCAAATCGATCCCGGCCACGTCGTACTCAATTGTGCCCATACTATCGGCGGCGGCTTCTGGGGAGTTGCGAGCGCCGCACTGAACATAATCGAACCCTATGCCGATGCGATCGGAATGATCGGCAAGCGAATCGCGGCGAACCTAGATTGGGAACGTCTCCCGGAAGACAGCAGTGAATTCCTCATGCGGATCACTCGGCAGGAGCTGCCGGAGTGATCCTCCTCGCTGATACCGACCTCTTGCTCAAGCTCGCCCAATGCGATTTGCTCGAGGCATTCTTGGTGGCATTCGATGTAACGGCTTCCGATCTCGCCATCGTTCGGCGTTCGCGTTTTTCGATCATATCACCGAAGCATCGAAAGAAGCTCGGAGCCGTGCGCTTTGGGCAATTGCTGGAATTCTTAGCGGGTGTATCCGACGTGAAGCACGATCCCCACGAGTCGGAAATCGCAATGCTGACCGAACAAACCGGGATCGATGCCGGCGAGGCGGTGCTATTCGCCGTTTGCGCGCATTCGGAAAACTGCTTCTTGGCAACCGGAGACAAGCAGTGTTTACTCGGACTGTCTATGGCGAGTGAAACCGATGCAGATTGCGGACGGATATGCCACGCACTGACCGGAAGAATCTTCTGCTTTGAGCAAATCTTGTCCCGTGTGCTCGATCACTTCGGTTTCGAGGCAATACGGGAGAGTCTCATTCGTGGACGAGAATGTGATACCGGGCTTCGCATATGGCTCGGCTCGACTCTCGATGCCAACGAAGCAAGATTTCGGGAAGGCCTGACGAGCTACCTCGGTGAAATCAAACGTTGCACTGGTAATCTCTTGGCCGAATGAGCATCGACAGACATGGACGCCAACGCACTCTTGCCCGAAATCCTGAAGCGGTCCGATTTCATCTTCATGGGGTGGAATGTACTCATGATCGTGGGGTTGGCCGTCATCTTGCTCGTCGGTCTGTTCCCATCGCTGCGGTGGCAGACGTACGGCGGCCGGGCCGTGCTGGCGGGGTTCAGTTTCTTCGCGCTGACGCACTTGCTCGGCATGATGCACGTCGTGAAGCAGTGGGAGAGCCTGACCGAAGCCCTGAAGCACAAGATCGCCACCGACCCGGCCCTCGCCGAGAAGATCGATTTCGCCATCATGGCCCCGCACTTGGGGTGGATCGTGCCATTCCACTTGGGCTTCGACGGGTTCGTGCTGTTCGCCGTGTGGTGGCAGAGCCGGGAGTTCGTGATAAGATCGAACGAACTCCCCCACTGATCGAGTTCGGCCATGCGATACCTCGCGGTGTTTTTCTCACTGATCGCCGGCACCGTCTTCGCCGCCGAGCCGGCCAAGCCTAATGTCCTCGTCATCGTCGCCGACGATCTCGGCTTCTCCGACCCCGGCTGTTACGGCGGCGAAATCGCGACGCCGACTCTCGATGGTCTTGCGAAGAATGGCCTGCGCTTCACGCAGTTCTACAACACGGCCCGCTGCTGGCCGTCGCGGGCGGCGCTCCTCACGGGCTACTACGCCCAGCAAGTCCGGCGGGATAGCGTGCCCGGTGTGAAAAGCGGCGCCCAAGGCACGCGGCCCGAATGGGCGAAGTTGCTCCCCGAGATGCTGAAGCCGCTGGGCTATCGCTCGTACCACTCGGGTAAATGGCACGTCGATGGCAAGCCGCTCGACAACGGATTCGCTCACTCCTACAGCCTCGACGACCACGACCGGCATTTCGGTCCCAAGCTGCACACACTGGACGGCAAGCCGCTGCCACCAGCGAAAGAAGGCTATTATTCGAGCACCGCGATCGCCGACCACGCCATCAAATGTTTGAAGGAACACGCGGCGAACCACGCCGACAAGCCGTTCTTCGAGTACCTCGCCTTCACCGCCCCGCACTTCCCGGTGCAGGCCCCGGCGGAAGACGTCGCCAAGTACCGCAAGAAATACCTCGCGGGTTGGGACGACCTCCGCGACGAACGTTGGAAGCGGATGAAGGAAGAGAAAATCGGCGGCGCGACCCTCGCCCCCATCGAGCGCGATGTCGGCCCGCCGTACAACAATCCCGACGCCATCAAAAAGCTCGGGCCGAACGAACTCAACCGGCCTGTGGCGTGGAAAGATTTGACCGCCGAGCAACGTGAATTCCAAGCCGGGAAAATGGCCGTGCACGCGGCGATGGTCGACCGCATGGATCGCGAAATCGGCCGGGTGATCGCACAACTGAAAGCGATTGACGCGCTCGACAACACGTTGATTTTCTTTTTGTC
>JBBRUN010000074.1:0-14296 GCA_038247765.1 Gemmatales bacterium
CCGACCCGGACACCCCTTCCGAAGGCGAACCACCCACGCCGAACCGAAAACGACCGCCGCATGATTCCGCAAAGCATGTCCTACACCCCTCGATACTCCGTTGCGACCGCTGCGACCGAACGGGGCTTGAGCGATTCCGCCTTCTTGTCTTCAGCGCGCAACCCGACCAGTGGGGCGAATACACCTCCAGCTATGGTCGAGGTAACGTGTTTTAGAGAATCGCGGCGGGTGAAACGATTCATGGAACTCACTCTAAGGAATTGGCGATGGGGCTACGGCAATGCCGGAACGGACTCAAAACTCTCGCAATCTTCTCATTCCCGTACGGTGACTCGCTGCCTGGCCTTGACGCTCTTCTGCACCACCTTCCCCTTGCCGTGCGGAAGTACGACCTCGACGTCCACGCTCTCTTCTTTACCCAGACCGAAGTGGGCCACGGCCTCTTGACCCGAGCAGTAGCCGTAGCCAATGCCGATCTCCCGCGAGCCCAGTAGCGCGGTTGCTTCCCCCAGTTTGCCGGCCGCGTAGATTTTGACCCGGGCACCGACGGCCATGCGGTTCACGCCATCCTTGCCCTCGACGCGGACGTCGAGCCAGTTGCCGCCCGGCGTCTCGTTGCGCAGGAGCAGAGACCGCGACTCCACCCACCAGTTGGCGAGGAATAGGTCGAGCTTGCCATCCCGGTCGAAGTCGGCGGACGGCCCCGCGGCCATGTAGATGATCTTCTTCTCCTTGAGAATCTTGTCGAAGAGTGGCCCCGAGCGCTTGAGCGCCTTGTCCTCGGCGGTGGGGAAGTCGTTCACTGCCCAGGCGTCTTCGCGGAAGCGCGGAATGCCGTCCTTCACGCCGATGCCCTTGTAGATTACGGGACAAGGTTTGCCGTCATGGAACTTGACGATGCTGACGTAGATGTCGGGCCAGCCGTCGTTGTCGAAGTCCTGGATCTCAACGTGGGGGGCCTTCATCGCGAGGGGCTTCAAGCCGGACGCTTCGGTGATGTCCTCGAACTTCGGCACGCCGTCCTTGACACCGCGGTTGAGGTAGAGCCGAATCGGTTCGGGCGTCGTCCAGGGACTCTTGAAGTGATGGCCGATGACGATGTCGAGGAGGCCGTCCCGGTTGACATCGGCGATGCAGACGCCCGCGGGGGTGTCGTCGCCGCTGGCAACATTCCACCGGAATACCTCACGCGTCCCCGGTGCCTCTCGAAACTTCCCCTTGCCGTCGTTGAGCAGCAGGCGGTGATCGCCCGCCCCGTTGGTCAGGAAGATGTCGGGCCAACCGTCGCCGTTGACATCGGCGGCGGCAACGCCCAACCCTCCGAGTCCGAGGGGCAAGCCGGCCGCCTCGGACACGTTCTCGAAGCGATAGTTGCCCTTGTTGCGGTACAGCGCCGCACCGGTCTTCACCTTCGGTGAGTAGTACTGCTCGCAGGTCACGAGGTCGAGGAGGCCGTCGCCGTCGAAGTCCAGGGCCGCCAGGCCTCGTCCCGAGTAGCCGGGAGGGCAGGCGCCACTGTCCTTGGAGACATCGGTGAACTTCCCGCCGCCGTCGTTGCGAAACAGCAGGCTCGGTGCCGCCGTGACGCCCGCGCTACCGTGGGCGCAGTGCGAGACGTAGAGATCTAGCCGGCCGCTGTTGGTCAGGTCCACGAACAAGGCACCGCTGCCGATGCCCGAGGTTCGCAGGTGTTCCTGCTTGTCGAGTTGGAACTTCCCCTTTTCGTTGCGCAGGAACACGCCGGCCTTGGACCCAGCGTTGTGGAAGGTGCCCACAAATAGGTCGGGCCAGCCGTCGCCGTCCGCGTCGCCCCAGGCGGCGGCGTGGCCGCGGATACCGGCTACGTGTGGGAAGATGCCGGCCTCGTCGCCGACATCCTTGAAGACGAAGGGGTAGCCGGCGGGCGGCTTCTTCTCTTCCCGCTCCGCGGCGAAGAGCGGGGCCAGTGTGAGAACCGCCAGGAAGGCGGCCCCGAGTACCCCGGCGCGGGAATGAGTCATGGTGCGCCCTTTCAATGGATGATCGTGAACCCAACGCCCGTTGCCGCAACGGTCGGCAACCCCCAGACCGGAACCCCCCGTTCGACCCGCCCTTTTTCATCCGTCGGCTTGCCGGCCGCGTCGAACACCTGCCACGCGAGAGCTCCGCCCTTCTGCCAACCGGTGCCCTCGGTCCAGGCGAGGACCATCTCCCCCTTGGCGTACGCCCCGATCTTCCACGGATGCACGAGTGCGCCACGGAACTCGGCACCCTTCTCCTTCGACGAGAGCAGGTAGATATCCCGGTTGCCGCCTGTGGCCGACCGATAGAGCATGTAGACCGACCCCTCGTCGTCGGCGAGCGCGCGGGCGGACCAGCAATCGCAGGCTCCCGTCGGCTCCGCCCAGGCTGGGGTTTCCTCAGTGCACTCCTCATTCCGAGGCGTGCACCTGCGGAAGCTCCGGGAATGTGGGGCAAGCCCATGATGATAGCATCGGAACGTCATGGTTGCCGTTCCGATTCCGGGATGTGGATGACGGTCAGGGCGCAGCAGTCCCACGCCTTGCCGCCCCGGCTGACGTTCCAGGTCACGTAGAGCTTGTCGCCCTTGGGGTCCACCGCCGCGCTGAAGGTGCCGACCAGGGTGGCCCCGGTTTTGTCCTTGAAGTACGGATGCAGGAAGGCGATCACCTTCCGCTGCTTGGTCTTGGTGTCGAACTGGACGACCGCGCTGCCGTCCCGCTCGCTGCCGCCGTGCGCGCCGGGGATGTAGTAGAGGTAGCGCCCGGTCGGGTCGGCGTCGAGCGTTGTGATGTACTCGGCCGTGCCCACCGCGGCCGGTCCCAGCTCATCGACCTTTTCCGTCTTCGTGTCGAACGCGTACAAGGTCGCCTCGCCCACCTTCCCACCCTTGGACACCGTGTACACGATGCCCTGCGGCGTCTCCTGAGTGGCCGCCCGCAGGCCCAATTCGGCGTCGATTTTCACCGGCGCGCCGCCTTTCGCGGGATCGTAGCGCACCAACTGGGCGACCGTGTCTTCCTTGCCGGGCACGTAGTAGATGCGTCCGCTCGACTTGGCGAAGATCATGTACCGCGCCGGCCCATCCGGACCGGAGTCGAGCAGCTTCTTGTTCTTCACGTCGTAGGCGAAGAACTGGATGCCCTGGTCTTTCGCGTCGGTGCCCGGCGCGGTTCCGCCGTAGAAGATGAGCCGGTCGGGGTCGAGCACGCTGGTGGGGATGCAGTGCTTCGGCACCGGCCCGCGAACGACCACCTCACTCTTGCCGCTCTTCGGGTCGCAGCGGAGAACCCAATCCCCCTCGTAGTTGTTCTTGTCCGCGGTGACGCTCGTCGAGCCGCGATGCGTCGAGAAATAGAGCCAACCGTCGCTGCCGAGGTCGAGCCGGCTGTGGATCTTGCCGGGCACGTAGTGGCCCTTTGGCAGGTCTAGGAGTTTCGCCACATCGACGAGTTGGCGAAAGGTCTTCTTGTCCGGGTCGTACTCGAAGACGCGACCCGTGCCGGTACGGGTGCCGTCGCCCTTACTGCCGACGGCCAGGTGGTCGCCGATGGAAGCGTAGTACTTGCCGCCCACCGCGACGCTGTCGCCCCAGTTCGACCACGGCTTGCCCTCGTAGGTCTGGCCCGGGTAGAATACGAAGTCTACGGCGGGGGCAGCCTTGGCGACGGCGACCCCCTTGCGGAGCGTCGCGGGCGGTTTCAAGAACTCCTCGGAGGTGTCCGAAAGCAGTTCCTTGCCGTCGGGCAACTTCGGAGGGAAGGTCACCGCGGCCCCGGCCGGTTGCTTCTTCTCCTGACCGATGGCATCTCGGTCGGGCATGAGTATGGCGCACAGGAACGCGCCGGCTATCACCGAAAACGTAGTCATCGAACGGAGGCTTCGCATGGGGTTCGTCCTCGGCGCATTCGTCGACGGAAATATCCGTTGTTCGGCTCTGTCCCATTTTCAACCCGAGCCGGAGGAAACAGTTTCGGCAGAGGCAATTCTCACCTTCGGCCGTACGGTGCCTAACCCGAATATTTCACCGGTCCTGATCGGAGTTGTATGGCGCGGTGGCTGAAGGTTTGGTATGGGAAGGAGTTACCACACACCTTCCATCCCTCGCCGACAACCACCGCAATGACACACCGTACCACACCGCCCGTCTCGTTTTCCAGTGTCCACCGCCGGGAACTCGTCGCCGAGTTCACCGCCGGGCACATCACCTCCGACGCCGGTCTGTTGCTGCTGCGGAAGGCCGATCGCCAAATCGGCCTCACCGCGGCGTTGAACGCGGCCATCGACGATCCCCGCTCCCCCGAACGCATCATCCACCCGCAGAAGACGCTCTTGTCCCAGCGGGTACTCGGGCTCGCCGCCGGCTATGAGGACCTCAACGACCACGGCCTCCTGCGCCGCGATCCGCTCTGGCAGGCCGCCACCGACCACCCCGAAGTCGACGGCTCCGCCGAACTCGCTTCGGCCCCGACGCTCTGCCGGCTCGAGAATCGCATCGGCCGCGCCGACCTCCTCCGCATCGCCTCCGTCCTCGTCGATCAGTTCCTCGCGTCGTTCGACACGCCGCCCGCCGAACTCATCCTCGACATCGACGCCACCGCCCGTGCAAGACCACATCGAGCCGGGTTGGCTTTTTGGGGTCGTACCCGGACGGGATGATGACGCCGTACGGTTGGACCGAGCCATCTACGGCCGAAACGTAACCGCGCACGAACTTCCCGGGTCGGGTGGTCCACATCGGCTTCAAGTCCGCGATAGCCGATGCGCGCTCGCCTCCACGTTTCTGCGATTTCTTGAGGAGTGCGACATCGGCAGATTCCAGCTTCGCCTTTCGGCGAGTTTTCTTCATATCCAAGTCGTCTTGACGACATTTCCGTGGATGTAGGTCTTGCAGGGATGTCGGAAAGCAAGATCGGTGTTGGTTCTTATACGACACCACGGCCGGCTGCGAGTCGGGGGATACAGGGAGCCGGCTCCTCCCCGGAAAAAGGCGATGCGTTCTGTGCCACCCATATGAAGCGATCGTTAACTGGATCGCACCGCATGGGCAAACTGTGGACTGTCGCATGATGATGTTGGGGGATGCCACGCGACGGGATACCAAGGGGGCGCGAGTGAACTCCGAGTTCCGATTTGCGACCGCTCGATTTCTGACGTGGCAATTACTTGACATCACCCGGCTGACGGGTTAACTTCGGGGGAGTTGATGCCCGCCTCTGTCGTGCGAATCGTCCGGTTTCGCCCGACACCTCCCTCCCGCGCCGGACATCGGGATCATCCCCATGGGCTCCCTCCCATGCCGCCACTTGGCGGCACTCTGCCTGCTTTTCGCGGTGTTCAGCCCCGTCTTGCAAGCCGACGAGCCGCTGCATCAGCGTATCGATCGGCACATCGCAGCGGGCCTGCCCGAGTATGACCGCACGGCCGCACCGGTCGCGGGGGATGCCGAGTTCCTCCGTCGGGTGTCACTCGACCTCACTGGGCGCGTCCCCGCGACGACCGAAGCACGGGCCTTCCTCGCTGACAAATCGCCAGATAAGCGGTCGAAGTTGATCGACAAGCTTCTCGCCGGCGCCGAGTACGCCCGGCGGATGCAGGAGTACTTCGATGTCGCGCTGATGGATCGCCGGGCCGACGCGAAGGTGGCCCGCGCCGCGTGGGAGGAATTCCTGCGGAACTCGTTCGCCGCGAATAAGCCCTACGATCAACTCGTCCGCGAAATCCTCGCGAACGACGGCGCGGATCCGAAGACCCGTGCGGCCGCGAAGTTCTTCCTCGATCGCGATCTCGAACCGACCATCGTCACGCGCGACATCTCGCGACTCTTCCTCGGCCGAAATGTGCAGTGCGCCCAGTGCCACGATCACCCGCTCGTCAACGATTATCTCCAGGAGCACTTCTACGGCATCCAAGCGTTCCTGAACCGCTCGTTCCTCTTCCCGAACGCCCAAGATGCGAAGGCCGTCATCGCCGAGAAGGCCGAGGGGGAGGTGAGCTTCATCAGCGTCTTCGATCCGAAGAAGGTGCAGAAAACGACGGCCCCGACGGTGCCGGGCTGGAAGCCGATCGCTGATGTGAAGGCCGACAAGGGGAAGGAGTACAAGATCGCCCCCGCGAAGGACGTCAAGCCGATCCCGGCGTACAGCCGCTTGGCGCAACTCGCGGCCGCGATCACGGCGAAGGAGAATGTCGCGTTCGGCCGGACGGCCGCGAACCGCCTCTGGGCGATGATGTTGGGCCGGGGCTTGGTTCATCCGCTCGACTTCGACCATTCGGGCAACAAGCCCTCGCACCCGGAGTTGATGGCGCTGCTCGCCGACGAGTTTGCTCAGCACGAGTTCGACGTGAAGTGGCTGCTCCGCGAAATCGCACTGAGCAAGACCTATCAGCGCTCGAGCGAACTCCCGAAGCAATCCGGGGAAATGCCCGACGATCGCTATTTGGCCGCGGTGCTCAAGCCGCTCTCTCCCGAGCAACTCGGGTATTCAATGATGCAAGCGACGGGACTCACCGATGCGTTCCGAAAGGACCTCGCGGCGGGTTTGAGCGAGCCGACGCTCCAAGCGAAGCTCGCCCCTCACCTCGGGGCGTTCCTCCGGATGTACGGTAACCGGCCGGGCGAACCGGAAGACGGCTTTGCTTCGACCCTCGATCAGACGCTCTTCCTCAAGCACGGCGACCATGTGCGGAGCCTGATCACCCCGAGGCCGGGGAGCCTTGTCGAACGCGCCGCCAAGCTCAAGGAGCCGGTCGAAATGGCAGACGAACTCTACCTGACGATTTACTGCCGACCGCCGAGCGACGAGGAGCGCCGCGACATCGCCGAACTGCTCCGCCCGGCCGCGAACCGCACGAAGGCGCTCTCCGACATCGCCTGGGCGATGCTCGCCAGTGCCGAGTTTCGATTCAATCACTGATCCAGAGACGATCCACTGCGAGACCGTGCCATGAAGCCCTGCGACTACGCCTGCCACACCGGCGAGCACCTCGTGAACCGACGCCTCTTCCTCGGCGGAGCCGCGGCCGGCGTCGCTGGGTTCGCGGGCTTCACCGCCCCTGCCGCCGCCCGCGAACTCGCGGCCGGTCAGAAGCGGATGCTCGTTATCTTCCTGAGCGGCGGCGTGAGCCAACTCGAAACGTGGGACCCGAAGCCGAACACGGACACCGGCGGCCCGTTCCGCGCGATCCCGACGAGCGTGCCGGGCATCCACATTTCGGAGCTGCTGCCGCAGGCCGCAAAGCGGATGCATCTGCTGACACTCGTGCGGGGCGTCAACACGGCCGAAGACGAGCACGGCCGCGGGGCGAACATCATGCTCACCGGTCGGCGGGCCGAAGCGGGGATCAAATACCCCGAGGTCGGCGCGGTCGCGTCGAACCTGCTCGAAAAGACGAACCGGGAACTCCCCGGCCACGTCCAGATCACCCCCGGCGGCGGCAGCGGATTCAGCAAGGAAGACGCCGGCTTCCTCGGGCCGAAGTACGCATCGATCACACTCGCCGACGGCAAGCCACCGGCCGATCTTCTCCGCCCCGCGATCCTGACGTCCGATGCCGACCGCGAGCGGGAAGCCCTCCGCCGAAAGCTCAACGCGAAGTTCGCGCTATCCCGGCGCTCGGCCCAGACGGACGCGTATACGGAGTCGTTCGAGCAGGCCGCGAAAGTGGTCGCCAAGGCGGACGCCTTCGATGCGGGCCGCGAAGATCCGAAAGCCGCCGATCGCTACGGCCGGCACGACTTCGGCCGGCACATGCTGCTCGCACGGCGGCTGCTCGAAAAGGGCGTCACGTTCGTGAAGGTGACGCACACGAACTACGACACCCACCACGAGAACTTCGATTTCCACATCGAGCAGCTCTCGGAATTCGACCGGCCCTTCTCGATGCTGCTCGACGATCTCGCAGATCGCGGGATGCTGCAATCGACGCTCGTGGTGGTGATGTCCGAGTTCGGCCGTACCCCGCGGATCAACGACCGCTACGGCCGCGATCACTGGTCGAAGGCGTGGTCGGTGGCGATGGCCGGCTGCGGCCTCAAGGCCGGTGCCGCGATCGGGAAGACGAACGCGAACGGCACCGCCGTAACCGAGCGAGAAGTGCACGGCGGCCACCTGTTCCACACGTACTTCAAAGCGCTCGGCTGCAACCCGACCAAGAACTTCTTGCCCGATGGCCGACCCGTTCCGATCGCCGACCCGAAGGCCGCCGCGATCTCCGAAATCCTGGCTTGAGGATGACCGTGAACGCTCCCACCGATCCGACGAAGACCCGCCTGCTGACGGAGTTGAAGCACGCCCGGCCCCTCATCGGCTGCCGCTTCGATCCTTCGGGGCGCTACCTGTTTGCCAGCGCCGAAGACGACGCGATCCAGCGTTTCGACCTGCTCACGGGTGCGAAGACGTCCCTGCTGGGTCACAAGAGTTGGGTGCGCGGCATGGCGTTCTCGCCGTCCAAAGGCACGCCGGTCGTCTCACTTGCGACGGTGCAGTTGGGGGCGCTCGGTGGCGGCGCGACTACGGTGCGGAAGCCGACGCCGTTTACGCTGCTCTCGGGCGATTACCACGGGAATCTGCTCTGGTGGAACGGAGCCGAGGAGGCCCCGAAGCCGACGAGGACAGTCGCCGCGCACGACGGCTGGATCCGTGCCGTGGCCGTCAGCACCGACGGCGCGACGGCTGCGACCTGCGGTAACGATAACCTCGTGAAGCTCTGGAGCATCGCCGACGGCCGGCCGATCCGCACGCTGGACGGGCACAAGTCCCATGTCTACAACGTGGCGTTTCACCCCGGTGGCCAGCGGCTCGTTTCGGCGGATTTGAAAGGGACCATCAAAGATTGGGACCTCGGCACCGGCGGCGTCGTCCGCGAACTCGATGCGAAGGTCCTTCACAAGTACGATGCCGGCTTCGCGGCCGACATCGGAGGCATCCGTGGCATCGGCTTCGATGCGGCGGGTACGCGCCTGGTCTGCACGGGTATCACCAACGTCTCGAACGCCTTCGCCGGGGTCGGCAATCCTCTCGTGATCCTGTTCGACTGGAAGGACGGCACCGCCAAGCAACTCAAGCCGAAGGAAGCGTTCCAAGGTACGGGCTGGAGCGTCGGTGTTCTCCCGAGCGGAACGGTGATCGCGGCGGGCGGCGGCGGACAGGGCCGCATCTGGTTCTGGAACCCCGACGATGGCACGAACTCGCACACGGTCACCGTCCCGGCGAACGCCCGGGATATGGCCCTCCATCCAGACGGCACCGCAGTCGCCCTCGCCGGAGCAAATGGATCGTGCCTCCTGTACACGATGACGCCCGCACCGGCGCCGCCCGCCGCACCGGTGGCACCCGCCAAGAAAGCGTGAAGCGGGTGACAACAGCGAATTCCAGCAGAAGGTGAGCTGGTACCACTGGGGGGCGGCATCGCGTTGTTGAACACTGGCATGCCGATGGAGGCGCTGGAGGCCAACAACAAGGCGCCGGCCATCTTCCAGAAACTGGTGGATGACCAACCGGCCGAATGGTCATTCGTCGTTCCAGACGAAAATTTCGGACACGCCGCTGCGGGCCTTTCCGGCGTGTGTGAACACGACCCGGACCTTGGTCGCCTTGGCGCGATCGAACCGAACCTCGTTGAACTGGCTGCCGGTTGGCTTCTCCGGTGCCAGCTTCACACCGGTCACGGGCTTCCAGGCCTTTCCGTCCCAGTACTCGACCTCGTACTTCGTCGGCGGTTGGACACCGCCGCGGTCGTCGTAGATCGCCAGCTCGATCCGGGCGAACTCTTTTTCCGTCCCGAAGTCCACTTCGAGCCAGTCCGTCGGGTTGGGTGACTCGTAGCTCGTCCAGCGATTCGTCGGGGTGGGCAGGAAGTTTGTCTTCCCGTCGATGGCGAGTGCCGGCTTGCCGCCGAAGCGGTCCGCGTAAGATGCACTGGCCTTCGGGAACGGCTTGTCACCGGGGTTGTAAGCGATGTTCCCCGCCGGGTGCGGAGACTCGGGGAGTGGTAGTTTCGCGTCGCCCCACACCTCGAACTCGGTCATGCCAGCCTTGGCCCCTTCGGCGTGCTGCAGTACCGCCCGCACCTTGGTCGCGGCGAGCGCCGGGAAACTGACCACGTTCGCCCGCCTGCCGGTCGGCTTCTCCGGAGTGCGAGTCGCATTTGGTATCGCCTTCCAGCCCTTGCCGTCCCAATATTCGAGATCGAACTTGGCGGGTGGTACGATCCCCTTCTCGTCGTCGAGGAAGTAGAGCTTCGCGGTGTGAATCGCGCGAGCCGTGCCGAAGTCGATCGTGACAGTATCGTTCGCGTTCGGCGAACCTTCGCACGTCCAGCGGTTCGGCGGGTCGCGGTGGTACCAGTAGTTGCCGTCGATCAACTTCGACGGCGGGGTCTTCGGATTCGAGTACGAAGCGGACACGCGTGGGAAGTACGTGCCGTCGTTATTCACCGCGAAGTTGACGGCGGTATTCGCCGATTGGGGAAGTTGCTTGGCCGCCGTCATCTTGGCCGACAACGGGGCGAGTTTCTCGGACAGCGCGGCTTCTTTCCCATCGACATACACCCGAAATCCCTTGCCCTTCTTGTACCGGGTGCCGTCCCGGTCCCACACGACGCTCACGAGGTGCCCCTTGTACGGGACATCCGACAGCGCGAAGTAGGCCCACTCCACGGGGGCGAGCGGCCTCACTTCGAGCGTGTCGTCGTCCCGCGGGCGGATGCCCACGAGGCCGGTGATGACGAGGTCGTTGAACGACGAGTGAAAGTAGTGCTCGCTGTGATTGTAGCCGTCGTGCCCCTCGAACGAGCCGGTGTCCGGGTGGCACGCCTCGGCCAGGTACGGCTTCCCGTTCTTGCGATGCGTCTTGGCTAAGTTGTGGAGCAGTTTCAGGTAGTCCGCCGGGGTCACCACCTTCTGGTCGTACTCTTGCAGCAGGTTCGCCATCGCCGCGAGCGTTTGGCTGGTGGCGTACGGCCAAGACTGCCCGCTCCACCAGCAGCACGAGTTCTTCAGCAGATACATCGGATCATTGCGTTCCACGGTCCGGGGCCCGAAATCGGCGTAGAAACTCTCTCGGTCCAGGAGTTTCTTCCATGCGACCTCGTACCCCTTGCCGGCGTCGGGCATCGAGAACTGCCACGGGACGTAGCCGATCAGTTCGCGGCCATACTCGCTGCCCGCGTGCCGGCCGCTCTGGTGCGTGAGCGTGAGCGCCTTCACCTGGAAGCCGTCGGCCTCTTCGTCCTGCTTGAACATGTGGAAGAAGAACTGCCGCTTCGGGTCCCACAGCTTCTTCTGCACGTTCTCCTTCAGCCCGGCTGCCTTCGCGCGGTACGCCCCCGCAGCGGTTTTGTCCCCGGCCAGGTCGGCTGCGCGGGCGATAGCCAGGGCATCGGCGTACATGTACGCGTTCATCGTCGGCCGGTAGCCCGGTGCGCCGCGGAGGATGTCCGTGGTCTGCCGGCTGTTGATGTTGAACTCCATCCCTTCATCGTGGCCGTTCTGCCAGAACATCCCGACTTCGGGAACGAAGTACCGCTTCTCCCACCCATCGTGGTTCTTCTTCAGGTCCGGGAGCAGGTCTTTGATGAACGCATCATCCGGGTGAACACGATGAACGGCCCACACGCCGTCGGCCAGCCAGGTGCTGTAATTGCGAGGCTGCGCGCCGGGGGTGCGGAACCAGTACCGCGCGTAGTCGCGGGCGATCTTCGGATCACGGAGCCACCGGGCTTCATAGAGCTGGTGCCCCGCCGGGCACGAGATCGCACCGTACGCCCCGGACCAGAACGGCCGGTCGATGAACTCGGTGAAGGAGTACCCGGAGTTCGTCGAGCCGTAGGTGAGGTGCTTGGTGAGCAGTTCCCACCGGTAGTAGTAAGTGGTCTGGATGTCGGCGTCCGGGCACTCGAAGAACGGGATGTTGGCCTTGTACCAGTCCCAGTCCTTGTTGTCCCAGAAGGTTTCGCGGTCGAGCAGGGGCTGCGGTGGGAGCAGCGGCTCGGCGGCGCGAACTGGAACGAGGAGAATGACCAGCACGAGCAGGGCTGTGCCGGCGATTGGAAAAAGTCTCATGACGGTAGTGTCTCCATTTGAAATTGGGTGGTAGCCCAACAGTGTGTTGATAACCTCGGAACGCCTATATTTACAGGCCGGAAACAAGCGATCAACACTGTTGGGCCACTCCCCGATTTCGAAACTACCGGAGGACCGTACCTCTTAGACCGACCGCCCGGCGAGGAACCTCAGCGATTTTGCGGATCGCTGGGTGCGTCACTTGGCCGAGATCGGCGCCCAGTGCGGCCACATGGCCGCATCCCCCGGTTTGCAGTCCGTAATCCGCCGCTCGGTCCGGTCGGTCAAGTTCATGACGTACAGGTTCCGCGCCCGATCCCGCAGCGAGCCGAATACCAGCCATCGGCCGTCGGGGGACGGTTGGGGATGATAATGGAGGGACCCGTCTGGCGTGTGCGTCAACCGCTCCGTTTTGCCTTCGAGCGTCACCCGGAACAACTCGACCCCTTTGCCGACCTTCGCGGTGTAGAAAACCGACATCCCGTCGGCCGACCAAGCCGGCACGTCGCTGCTGCCGCCGTGGAAATCGGGCACGTCGAGGAACTCGATTACCCCTTTGTAGCCGGCGCGGTCCGCCAACTTCTTCAGCCCCGTGCCGTCGGGCCGGACGATTTGCGGATGGCAGTCGTAGTGTTCGCCGCTGACGAACAGGAGCCACTTCCCGTCCGGCGACCACTTGGGCGCGAAGTCGAACGGATGGCCGGTCTCGATGCGCTTCTTGTTCGAGCCGTCGGCGTCGGAGACGTAAATCTGGTAGTTCTCGTGGTAGCAGAGGCGTTTGCCGTCCGGCGAGGCGCTGTACCCGTAGGCGAACCCGCCGCCCTTTCCCGACACGTCGCGCTTGTTCTTCCCGTCGAGATCCATGACGAACGGCTTCGACACGCCCTTGATGAGCGGTGTGAAGCCCAACCCCTTTCCGTCGGGGAGGAAGAAGAGCCCGCTGTTGAAATGACTGACACGATCCACCGCCGTCACGTTCGCGATCTTGCCGGAAGCGAGGTCGAGCAGGCACGATTCGGATTTCCACTTGCCCTCTTCCATTCGGAACCGCTTGTTCTCCTCTTCCCAATCGGCGTTTTCGGGCGATTGCCAACCGGTCCCGATGATCGCAGTCTTGCCGTCCGGCGACCAACCGGCGAACTGCGTCCAAGTGTCGGCCTCTTTCGCCAGTTCCCCGGCCACCGAGCGCCGGGCGGTTCCGTCGGTCTTGACGATCGTCGCCCTCATCGTGCGAACGTTGGCATGCCGACCGCCGGGCAGATCGGTGCGGAATTCGGTATAGCCGACGAGCGGGGTTTCGGTCGCCTTCTCCAACCACGGCACGACCTTCTCAGCCCACTTCGCCGCGTGGGCGCGGAGACCGGAGCCGCTGAAGTGGACGCCCTTACCGCCGTTCTCGCGGAGTTCGCCTTTGAGGGCGTCCGTGTCCGGCCCCTCGAGTGCGACTTTGTCCTTCCACAGCGACGCTTGAGCCGCCCGGATGTCGTCCGACGCCTCGTCGCCCGGCACGTGATAGCTCGCCTGAGCCACGAACCACGGGGCATCCCAACCGATCTCCTTCCGGCTGTCCGTGATCAGCTTCTCCAGATACTCCCGGTACAGCTTGCCCGGTAGCGTGCGGGTTACATCCTTCTGGTTCGCGTCGCTCTCGCCCTGATGCCAGAGCACGGCCCGGAAGCCGTTCGGCCCAAATGGCTTCATGCGGTCGCGGAATGACGCGTACAGGTCGCCCTTGCTCTCCCAAGTTCCGTCGGTGAGCTTGCGCACGTTGCCTTGCAGCGTCGGCGGGTTCGGGAACGTCGCCCCCTTCGGCAACCACTCCCGAACGCTGGTCGCACCGACTCCGCATGACACGAGCCCGACCGGCACCCCGAACTTGTCGGAGATGGCGTCGCCAAAGGGCGGAAGGAAACTCCCGCCGGTACCACTCGCCCCCGGCTGCGGGTCATTTGCGGGCTGCCACCGATTACCGTCGAACGAGGCCACAGACTTCGATTTGACCGTCTGCTTCTCGGCACCGTGGTTGGCCGAATTGGATTGACCCGCGACCACAAACACCTCGCCCACACCCACCCGTTCGACTGTGCTCTCCGCTACCGGCTTCCCGCCAGCCGAGGCCCGCACCCCGAGCCGGTACCACCCGCCGGCGGGTGCTTCAATGCTCGCTTCGAACGCACCCTCTTTGACAACCGCACCGAGTTTTCGCCAATCCCCTGGTTTGTCCGCCGTACC
>JBBRUN010000075.1:0-14169 GCA_038247765.1 Gemmatales bacterium
ACGATCAACTCGTCGAGCTTGTGCCCCTTCAAACTCAGCGGCACTTCGTAGATGCTGAATTCGCGGTCGATCTCTTCGATCACCGCGCGCCGTTCGAGGTTGCACATCAGAGCGATCTTGTCGATGTCGTCCGACGGGATTTCGCGCTCCGTCCGGCAGATGAGCACGTCGGGCTGGATGCCGATCTCGCGGAGTTCGCGCACGCTGTGTTGCGTGGGCTTCGTCTTCAACTCCCCGGCCGCCTTCAAATACGGCACGAGCGTCAGGTGGATGAACAGGCAATTCGCCTTGCCGACGTCGAGCGCGAATTGGCGGATCGCCTCGAAATAGGGCATCCCTTCGATGTCGCCGACGGTGCCGCCGATCTCGGTGATGACGACATCGACATCCGGCACCGCGAGCTTGCGGATGCAGGCTTTGATCTCGTCGGTCACGTGCGGGATCACCTGCACCGTCTTGCCGCGGTATTCGCCCCGGCGCTCTTTCTCGATGATCGAAAGGTAAATCTTGCCGGTGGTGTAGTTGCAGTCGCGGTCGAGCGGGGCGTTCGTGAACCGCTCGTAATGGCCCAGGTCGAGGTCGGTCTCGGCGCCGTCGTCGAGGACGTAAACTTCGCCGTGCTGATACGGCGACATCGTGCCCGGATCGACGTTGATGTACGGGTCGAACTTCTGCATCCGCACTTTGAGGCCACGCCGTTCGAGGAGCAGCCCGATGCTCGCGCTGGTCAACCCTTTGCCGAGGGAACTGACGACGCCGCCGGTGACGAAAATATGCTTGGCCATTCCACTGGAACCCGAAAGTGTCCCGCATCGCGGGCGATGATCCAGTAGGCCAAGATTAGGGAATGTTCGCCGCGAAACAACTCCGCACCGCGCATGGCATCGCCCCGTTTCCGGGGCGATGGCGTCCGCTGCGGCGGGGTTATTTCGGGTAGACCGGCGCCGGCATCAGTTCGATCTTGGCCTTCGGTTTCATCTGGCCGACGACCGCGTCGCGGAGGCGCATCGCATAGACGGCCCGCACGGCTTCCTTGGCTTGGTCGAAGGTCGGCGTCTTGCCCGGGTTCTTCGCCGTGCAGAGGATCAGGTGGTAGCCGAACTCGGTGGCGATGACATCCGTCAGTTCGCCGGTCTTGAGGTCGAATGCGGCCTTGGCGAACGGCTCGACCATCGCCCCGACGCGCGGGAAGAAGTTGAGGTCGCCGCCGTCTTTCTTAGACGGGCAGGTGCTATCTTGCTTGGCGAACGCCGCGAAGACTTCCTCGGCCCGCTTGGCCTTGACCTGCTCTTTTTCGAGGGCCGTCGCCGCCGTCGGCATCGCGGCCGCGGCCTTGGTCGCTGCTTGTTCCACGGCGGCTTTGATCCCGCGCAACTTCGCGGCGGCTTCGGTTTGCTTGGCCTTGTCTTCGCCGGGCGTCAGCAAGACGTGGCGGGCGCGCACCATCGAACCGTCGAACATATTCGGCGCCGCTTCGAACATCTTCTTGAGGGCTTCGTCCGACCCTTGGGTCTTGAGGAACTTGTCCCACTTCATCTGGGCGGTGACTTCCATGCGGAATTCGCCCTCGTTCAAAAGCATCGCCTCGAGTTCCTTGGCGTAGTCCTTCATCGACTTCTTCAGCTCGTCCTTGAGCTCCGTGATGAGCTTGTCGACTTCCGCTTGTTCCGCGTTGATCTTCAGCGCCGTGAGGTACTGGTCGATCAGCGCGTTTTCGGTCAGGTGGTTGATGATTTCCTTGCGCGCGATCTCGCGCTCCTCGGCCGGGAACTGGCGCAGAGCACGCCACACGGCCATCTCGGCGATCTCTTGACCGTTCACCTTGACGGCGTTGCCCACGGGTTTGAATTCGACTTTGGGCGCGGCCGGCGGCGGCACCACGGCGGGCGGGACTATGGCCGGCGGCACCACGGGCGGCGCGACCGGGGCCTGGGCCATCGCTTGGCTGACCAAAGCCGACCCGAGAAACAAAGCGGCTACAGTCCGGCGGGTAAACGGTCGCATCGGAATCCTTCCTCCCCTGATGGCGGGCCGGGGAAATCACCCCATTCGGTGGGCGCGCCCACCCCAACTCAATTGGGAATCGCGCACACCACCCCGGCTTTACGGCGGGACATAACCGACTGGGAAAACTGCGCCAAGGGGAAATCGGCGGAAATGGCGAATCGAATCGCGGAAATGAATTCTCCTCCGCCCACTGATCGGCAGGACCTACGGTAGCAAGACCCGCTGGACATGGCGCCACGGAGAACTGAGCAGGATTATTTTCTCAGGCCGTGTCATGCGGAGCATGACCTACGTTTGCGCATACGGCATACTCCGTGGGATCCACCACCGATGCCGACTCGAATGCGGCGCGTCGATCCGAGCAGGTGCCGCATTCCCCGCAGTGTTTCTCACCGCCCCGATAGCAACTCCACGTGCGTTCGAAAGGCACGCCGAGCTCGGCCCCGCGCTTCACGATGTCCGCTTTCGACCAGCGGATAAAGGGCGCCCAGATTTCGACCGGCGCCGAATGGCAGACCCGCGCGGCCTCATCCATCGCTTCGGCGAACGCCGGCCGGCAATCCGGATACGGCGTGTACGATCCGCCGTGGGCACCGAAAGCCACGGCGGTCGAGCCGCTGTCGATGGCCCACGCCAACGCCACCGACAGCAGGATCATGTTGCGATTCGGCACGGCGGTCTGCGCCATCGTCTCCGCAGAGTAAGTTCCGGCCGGCACGGGGATCGACGCATCGGTCAAACTATTGCGGCCGAAGAACGACCCGAGCGAAGTGAGGTCGAGCACCCGGTGCTCGATGCCGAATTCGGCCGCGAGCGCTGCGGCGCAGGCCAATTCGCGCCGGCCGTGCCGCTGGCCGTAGTCCACGGACAAGGCCCGGAGGGAATGGCCCCCCGAGCGTAGGTGGTAGAGCAGCGTGGCGGAGTCGAGCCCGCCGGAGAAGATCGCGACGACGTTAGCCACCGACGGTAAATCCGCCGAAGTAGCCGTTGAATACGTTGATCGCTTGCACTTGTTGCAGGCCCACGGCGAACGTGGTTCCGGCGGAATCGCGCCGGGCGAGGCGGAACGACCGCAAGATCGAACGCGAGCCGCGACCCTTGCCGGTCAAGATTTCGTCGATGCCGTCGCCATCGATATCGGCGGCCGCGATGCTGACTCCGAATTCGAAAGCGACGCTCGGGATCGCTTCGGGCGAGAAGTCTTCGTTGACGAAGAAGCTCGCCAGCTCGGCCCCGTTCAGCCCGCTGATGACGCGGACGTGCGGGTTGCCCGTGCGACCGGCTCCCAAGATCACGTCGGCGAAGCCGTCACCGTCGATATCGCCCGCGGCGATGAAGATGCCGCCGGTGAACGTGGCGCCGAAGGCCAAGTCGTCGATCAACAGCGCGCCGCTTCGCCCGTCGAAAACTCGGTAAGCCGGGGTGCTGCCCGTGTCGGCCCCGACGAGGACGTCGGCGAAGCCATCGCCGTTGATGTCGCCCGAGCCGACTTGCACGCCGAACTGGAACGAAGAACCGAAAGCGAAGTAGCTCTGGAGATCGACGAAATTGAAGCCGCTGATGACTTTGATGTGCGAGCCGCCGCCGACGCCCGCACCCACGATGATGTCTTCGAACCCGTCGCCGTTGACGTCGCCGACCGCGACGGTGACACCGCCGGCGTAGTTCGGAGAGAAAGCGAAGAAGCTGGCGAGTTCGCTGCCGTCGCCGCCGCTGAGTACGACCACGCGTGGCCCGGCCCCGGGACCGGCCGCGACGACGACGTCGTCAATGCCGTCGCCGTTGATATCGCCGACGGCGATGCGGAGCCCGCCCGCGAAGTTGCCGAAGGGTCGCGATCCCCAACGGACTGCGCCCGTATTCGGTTCCAGCCCGCGGACTTCCCCGGGTACGCCCGCCTCGGTGGCCACGGCGATGATCGCGTTATCGACGGAGTCTTCGAAACCGAGGAACCCGAAGTTGGCCCGGTCGGCCAAGCGGATGTAGCGGTTGTGCGTCGGTCCCAAAGCGGGGCTGCCGGGCGCGACGGAATCGGGCCCGGACGAATTGACGATCAAGCGGTCGCCCGGCTGCGACGACTGCGGCCCCATGCCGTCGACGATAATATTTACAGCCACCGACGGCGTCACGGTGAAAGTGTCGCCGGCTCCGCCGAATTCGTTGCCGCCGCGGACGGAGAGCGTGGAGTAACTCGAGGCGTCGAGGAACACGGATCGCAGCGTTCCCAAGGAGGCGTTCGCGATCGACACGAAGCTTTCGCTGACGACGATGGTGTCGATGCCGTCCCCGCTGGCCAACTCGAGGTAGGACGATTGACCGCCGGCCGCGCTGGTGGCCAAGACGGTGATCGTGTCGCGGTCCCCGGAGCCGTCGGCGTCGCCGTTGAGTACGAACACGCCGTTGATGTTGTCGAAGCGGAAGTTCGAGGCGCCGGGGCTACCGAAGCGCACTTCGCCGGACGCGGCGCCGGTCGAGGCGAAGACGACGCCGGTCTCCGGGGCGGCGGCGGTGCCGAATACGACGTTGGACTGATCGACCCAAATCAGCGAATTCGTCCCGGCGGCGCCGTCGAACGAGATCGCCTCGACCGATGTGTAGCCGTAGATGGCCCGCGATCCGACGATGGTGCCGGTGCCCGCGCCGACGTTGTAGACGCTGAACGATTCATCTCCGGCGTCGCCGACGACCGGGAGGGTGTCGAAACCGCCGCCGCCGATGATCGTGAACGCCGTCGCGGTCAATCCGTTGAGGATGAACGTGTCGTCGTCGCCGCTCCCGATCAGCGTGATCGACGAGACGCTGCTGGCCGTGTCGCGGTAGTACAGGACTCCGTCCACGTAGACTTCGAGCAGCCCGGCGTTCTCTTGGAGCGAGACCGTATTCGCCAAACCGTCGTCGCCGACGACTTGCTTGGTCAGGTCGAGGGTGAAGGCGTAGGTCGTCGGGTTGAGGATCGTGTTCAAGAGCGGGACGAACTCGGACACCCGCGTGTTCGATTCCGGATCGCCGAACACGAATCCGCCGAAGGAAACGACCGAAGCGATGGCGTAATCGCCGCCGCCAGTATTGATGAAGCCGGCCCCGCCGGAGTCGCCTTGACCTTCGAATTCGTCGGTCGTGTTCTCGTCGAAGTCGGATTCCAAATGGCTCGTGGTCGCGGAGACGGAATCAAAGCGGTTTTGGCCGACGCGGAACGTACGGGCTTCGCCGTCTTGAATCGTGGAGATCGACCCGGAGCCGACGAAACTGGGGTCGGCCACGAACGTGAGCAGGTCGAAGTCGCCGCTGGTGTCGAACTGCAGTACGTAGTTCCCGGCGGCCGGTCTGAAGACGGTGATGGGCCCCAGCCCAGGGATCGCGTTGATGGCGTTCTGCACTTGCAGTGCCGTAGCGTTGAACGCGATCGGATCGGTTTCCAAGGCGCCGGATGCTATGCGAAAGGTGCCGCCGGTGCCGCTGTGGCGGACGCGCTGGTATTCGACGTCGTCGCCGTTGAATAGGGTGGTGAATGTCACGACGCCCGGCGCGGATCCGTTGCGGAGCGCGTTCGTACCCGTGTCGGAAACGAACCTCAACTGCGGCTGATTGCCGTTCGGGTTTTGCCAAAGGATCTCGAACGAACCCGCGTTCGGCCCGGCGGCGATTTGCCGGACTTGCACGTTGGTGATGCTGGCCAATTGCTGGATCGCCCCGTCGATTTGGGCGGCGGTGGCGTTGAAGGTCAACGCGGTTGTGCCGACTTCGCCGTCGGACTCGATGAAGAACCGCCCGGCGGTGGCCGTGATAGTCATCCTCTGGATTTCGGTCTCGTTCGATTGGCCCGAGGTTCCCGTGCCCGTACGCCCGTAACCCGACATGATGAAGTTCTGGCCGACTTCGTTCGAGTCCTCGTACAGTTGGTAGGCGGTCGCGCCGTACGGCGCGAGGGATTCGAGCGTGACGATGGCGATGTCGTTGTCGAACGTGCCCGGGTTGAAGCCGGGGTGAACCCAGACAGCCGCGACTTTGATGGTGATCGGTTTGATCGTGCCGTCCGGCACGCCGTTCGGCGCGGCCGGGAGGTAGAAGGTGACGTCGTCGCCGATTTGGGGATTGCAGTGCGCCGCGATGAGCAGGTATTGGCTACCGACGACGATCCCTTGACGATCGACCAAGTTCGCGGTGCACGATTCGTCGTAGTTGGCCACGCCGGCGAAGTTGTCGGTGGTGCTGCCGGGCATCAGTGACCACGGCTCCTGCACCAGCGGCAAGATTTCGTAGCCGCCGAGCACGGGCGTGAGGCGATCTTCGAGTTGTTCGCAGCGGAGGCGGGACGGTGGTCGCCGGGTCGGCGAAGGCTTCAACCACGAGAGCAAGCGGCTGGATTCGGCGGCCATACTAATCCCTCAATGGGTTTCGGGGGCTTCTTCCGCCCGGCGAAACTCCGGATGTCAGTCGTGAGAAGATGCTAAACCCTAACGGGTGGTAATCAACCTATTTTTGCGAGGGCGTCCGGTCGGGTCGGTGCGGACCGACCCAACCGGACGCGCAATCGTCACATTGGGCACGGGCGAGATTAGCCTCCGACGAACACGCCGTTCACGTAGCCGGGGCCGAACGCTTGAATCCCGCCGAAGTAACTGACGTTGCCGACTCCGAGTTTGAAGAATCGTAGGATCGGGAACGTGCCCCGGCCTTTGGCGGTCAAGATATCGTCGATGCCGTCGTTGTCGACATCCACCGTGGCCACGCGGACGCCGCCGTCGAGCGGAACCGTGCCGACCACGTCTTGGAACTGCTCGTTCGCTTGGAAGCTGACGAGCCGAGTACCGTCGCGGCCGCTGATGGCGATGACTTCGGAAGTGCCACCCGTGCCGCGCCCGATGACGATGTCGGCGAAACCATCGCCGTTGACATCGCCGCTGGCGACGAAGATACCGCCGGTGAAGGTGGTTTCGAAGGCGAAGAAGTTTTGCAGCACGGCGTTCGAGAGGCCGTCGAAGACGGTGACGCGCGGTTCCGCGCCCGCTTGCGCGCCCACGATGAGATCCGGAGTGCCGTCGCCGTTGGTGTCGCCGACCGCGACCCGGATGCCGCCGAGGAAGCCGGGGTCGAAGGCGAAGTAGCTCGCGGTGTTGGCGAAGGTCAGGCCGTCGAAAACTTTGATGTGCGGCCCGCCGCCCGGCCCGACACCGGTGACGATCTCTGCGAAACCGTCGCCGTTGAGATCGGCGACCGCCACTTCGACGCCGCCGAGGAAGTTATCGTAGGCGAAGAAGCTCGCCAATTCGGTGAAGTCGACCCCGCTGAAGATCTTGACGTGCGCCCCGGCGCCGGGCCCGGCCCCGACGACGATGTCTTGGGCACCATCGCCGTTGACATCGCCGACTGCGACGCGGACGCCGCCGGCGAAGCCGCCGAACGGGCTGAAGTTGGCCAAGAGTTGCCCGGTCAAGCGATCGAAGACTTGAACTTGCGACGGCGCCCCGGCATCGCTGCCCGCCACGTAGATCCCGTTGTTGTTGATACCACCACCACCACCACCACCGCCACCTCCGCCACCTCCGCCACCACCGCCACCAGTAGTATCGAAGATTGTGGTCTGTTCGATGTTGAAGAAGCCCAAGCTCGCGTTGTTCGAAGTTTGAACCACTCGCGTTTGTGCCGGGCCGGTTGCCGCAGCGGCGGGGATGCGATTCCGCGTCGTCGCGCCGGCCGCGATGACCGTCAACAGATCCCCGGCTGATCCGGCAGTCGGGTTCATCCCGTTGATGAGGATGTTCGTCCGCAGGCTCGGGGTCGCCGTGATGCGGTCGCCCAAGACGGCTTCGTTCCCGCCGTTGACTTGGATCGTCGAGAAGGTCGGCACACCGTTACCGTAGGCGCCGAAGACGACGTTGCGCAACGCCCCCACCGCCGCGTTGGAGATCACGACGGCTTGATCGTTCACGGTGATGGTGTCGCTGCCGTCAGACGACGTCGATTCGCCGAACTGGGCCGAAGCCAAGCCATTGGAGCTGTAGCCGAGAACGGTGAGTACGTCGCGGTCGCCGCTGCCGTCGGCGTCGCCGTTCACGATGAAGGTACCGTTGACGTTGGTGAAGGCGACCGACGGGTAAGCCGCGCCCGTCCCGACCCGAACAGTGCCGGAGGCGGCGCCGGTCGGCGTGTAGATGACGCCGTTTTGCGGAGCCAGCGGCGTGCCGTAAGTCCCGTTGGTCCGGTCATTCCACGTGAACGAGTTCGTGCCCGAGCCGCCGTCGAACGCGAGGTTCTCGACGCCGGTGAACGTCGCGGTTTGCCGCAGGCCCGTGAAGGAGCCGTTGCCCGACGCGGTGACGATGTCGATGCCGACCGATTCGTTCCCGGCCACGCCTCCGACCGCGAAGCCGTCGGCCCCGGTGCCACCGTTGACGATGACGTTGCGATTCGCGGCGCCCAGCGCCGACAGGAAGTTGAAGTTGTCGTTGCCGCCGTCGCCGTTGAAAGTGTTGGTCGTGGCGAGCACGCCTTGGATGCTGAACGAGTCGTTGCCGAGGCCGCCGGAAATCGTCAGGGTTTCGATGGCGCCGTCGTAGACGACCGAGTTTGTTCCGAGCAGGATTTGGCTCGGGGTGACCGTGAACGCGTCGTTCCCGGCCGTGGCGGTGATCACGATACGATCCGAGCCGGACACGCCGCTATCGGCGACGACCAGCGTGGACGTGCTGGCCGGATCCATGGCATAGGTGTAGGTTTCGCTGCCGTCGCCGCCGTCGAGGGTCGTCGTCCCGGCGATGAGGCTCGTCAGCACGAAGGTGTCGGCGCCGGCCCCCGTTGTGATTTCGATCGAGTCGCCGAGGTCGCCCAACCCGGTGAAGGTCAGATCGCCGCAGCCGACGAAGATGTTGTCGCCGAGCCCGGCGCCGACGGACGTCGTGGTCAGAGTCACTTGGGTCGGCGCGTTCACGTTGCTGTTGTCGAGGACGACCCGGTCGCCGGCACCGTCTGTCCCGGCGTTGATTTCGACGTCGAAATTGATGAAGCTGAGGTCGCCGGAGCCGATGATGATCGTATCCGCGCCGTTGCCGGCGTTAATGACGATGCGGGTGAACGTGCCCCGGGTGAACGAAGACACCGGGTTGACGCCGTCGTCGACGATGATCGCACTCGGGTTATTCGGGTCGAGCTGCACCGAGATGGTGTCGGCTCCGGCCGTCCCCGTGATCGTCAGCGTGACGTCTTGATTGATGGTCGTCGAAATGTCGTCGATCATCCAGATGCCGCGGCCGGCGGTCCCGGCGATGAGGCGCTGGTTGTTGTAGAGTTGCAGATCGTTGACGACGGTGTTCGGCAAGGATTGGCCGTACTCGGACCAAGTCGCATCGGCGCAATCCGGGTCGACCGACAAGCGGAAGACGCCGCCGCGGCCACCGGCCAAGAGCGTGAGGTCCGAGCCCGTCGCGGCACCGGGGTTGGCGTCGAAGATGGCCAGCGTGCGAATTTGCGTGGTCAGCGTACCGACCCCAGCGGTGCCGTCGGCGGTTTCCGGCCCGATCAAGTTGTTGCTGATGTCGGTGAAGGTCTGGCCGAAGTCGCGCGACTCCAGGATCTTACTACCCTGCGCCACGAAGATGTGCCGGTAATCGTCCGGGTCGCCGATGACGGCGAAGATCGGCCCGGTTTCGCCGGTGTTGACGGAGATGTCCGTGAAGTTCGGGCCGGATTCGCCGCGGACCCAGAGTTGCCCCGTCGATGTGGTGAAGTAGACGACTTGATTGAAGTTGACGCCGCCGCGCTTGCCCCCGTAAAGCAGTTGCTCGACGGGACCCGTGATCAGGACGTTGCCAAAGGCGTCGCGGGGCGTCACGTCGTTGACGATGTCCCCGGGCTGAGTCGAACCGCTCGGGTCGGCGTCTTCGTAGAGCCCGTTGTAGCCGAATATCACCCGGCGCGGGTCGTTTTGGTTCAGCGCGATAGCGATGTTGACGTTTTCGTTCGCATTGATTCCTTGGGGGTCTAGGGTCAGACCCGAAAAAGTCGCGTTCGGAAACAGTGGGGAAGCGAACTCGACGAATTCGGACGATGTCACGCCGTTGCTGGCGTTGTAAGTCTCGCGGAGGACCGTGGCGAAGTTGGTACCGACGTAGTAGCGCACCGTCCGGTTGACGGCGGTACCGTTGTTGTCCAAGCGGCTGTTGTCCGCCAGGACGCGGAAGGTATTCGCCTGATCGTTGAAATTCGTCCGCAGTTCGGCGGCGCTGAACGCGGACGTGTAAGCGGTGCTGCCCGTATTGCTTTGGTCGATGGATTGCGTGTCGATGGTGGCGGCGAAGAGGCGGTCGTTCAGCGTGTCGTAGGCGACGGAGAACACGCTGCTGACCCCGAGGTTGCCGTTGGCGGACGACCACGACCCGTTACCCGTCGGCGCGGTGCGGCGATAGACCCCGCCGCCGGTGCCCGCGACGAGTTGGCCGTTGGCCGCGATGACGATGTCGCGCGTGTCGGCGGGCGGAGCCGAGCCGTTCGACGTCCCCTCGTTGGTAATCGAGACCCACTGGTTCGAACTGATCGGCGTGTTAGCGCCGAAGGGGAAGCCTTCCGTGGGGTTGGCGAGGCGGTTGCCGCGCCAGTAGTTTGCCGTGTAGGTCGCGGTTCCATCGGACGGGTCGGCGTAGAAGTTGCGCATGGCGCGGTCGGTGCCGAGGTAGACGGTGCTCGAATTGTTCGGGTCGACGGCGAGGTCGAAGAATTCGGAGCGCTCGCCGGAGTTGGCCCCGAGGATATGCCGCCATTCGCCTCGGTTGTTCAGGTAAGTCCCGGTGTAGTTGGCGCCGTTCAGCGTGAAGGAGGATTCGCTCGTGACGGTGACATACCAGACGCCGTTGACCGCGCCGATGAGCGCCGGGGGAATCGGAGGGGTTGCGGCCGGGTCGCCGCTGTCGAAAACGCGCGAGATGATGACTTGGTCGCCCGTGCGGAGCAAGTGCCGGGTATCCGTGAAGACGGTGACGACGCCGGTGGAGTTGCTGGTGACGATGGCGTCTTCTTCCTCCGTGACGGTGCGGGGCACGTCCATGCGGGTCCAAGTGCCGCCTTGGTTGGGCGACCACGTGATGGTGCTGGTCGCGGCGAGGCGGTTGACCCAACCGTGGTCGAAGCCGGTCGTCCGCGCTTCGCTGCCGGTCGGGTTGTCGTTCTGCACGGCGACGTAGACGATGTTGTTCGTGAGGATCCCGCTATTGAAGACGGCGATCTGGATGTTCGTGGTGCGGTCGCCGATGCGCATCTGGGAATCGGTGACTTCGCCCCAAGTGACCCCGCCGTTGTCGCTGCGGTAGATGCCTTGCCCGCCGATGCCGTTGGCGTTCCGCAACGCCACGTAGAAGCGGTTCCGGGCGAGCGGATCTTGGTTGAAGTTGGACTGGCTGTTGCCGCCCGATACGTACGTGCCGGGATCGACGGCCAAGACGTACGAAAACGTCGTCAGGCCCGCGTTCACCGCGGTGACCGTGAATGTGCCGTTGTACGCGGCCGGGTCGATCCCGGTGACGATGACACTTTGCCCGACCGCGAGCGTGTGGGGGGTCGAAGTCGTGATGGTGGCCGAGCCGCTAGCCCACGTCGCGCCGATGATGACGTCGACCGCCGCGCCCGGGTCGGCCGCGAGATCGAAGACCCCGCCGGCCGGCAACCCGCTCGTGGGGCTGACCAAACTGAAGGTGGCGCCGCTGTTCGTGCTGCGGTAGACCCCCGCATCCGTGGCGACGAGCAGGTAAGTGTTGCGGACGGCGACGCCGACGACGCTCTTGCCGCCGATGTTGTCGTTCAGCACGGTCCAGGTGTCGCCGCCGTCGGTCGAATACAAGGCCCCGATCAACTCACCGCGGGCTTGGCCCCGCGAATCGAGCGTGATGCGATTTCCGGTGTTGGTGTCGATCGCGTACACGCCGTCGGCGGTACCGGCGATCCCGGCGATGATCTGATCCGGATTGTCCGGATTGAGGGCGAGTGTCGAAATCGACAGCGACGGGAACGAATCGGTCAGCGGTTCCCATGTCGGGTTGGCCGCGAGGGCGTTGAACGTCCTCCAAACGCCGCCGTTGGCTCCGCCGGCGTACAGGATGTTCGCGTCGGTGGGGTGCGCGGCCAGCGACGAGATCGCACCGATGACTCTGCCGGAAGTGATGTTGGAGACTTGGCCGCCCGTGAGGGTATTCGGACCGAAGTCGGCCCAAATCGGGCTATTCGTGAGCGTCGCCGGCGTCAGGCGATCCTCGAGTTGCTCGAGTGGCCGCGGGACCCAGCGAGTGAAGCGGGCGGTACTATTCGAACTGCGGGCAGCGTGCTTGCGAGCCGTCTTACGATCCATGGCTGTCGTTCCTGGGAGTGTCTGCAAAAACAAGCAATAGAAAAATGCACGGTATTCGGCGGGAAGGAATTATTCTTGCCCGTCCGGTAAGCATGTAAAGGCCAAAGGAGTCACTCCAACCGGAAACTCCCGAACTTCCTGAATCGCCTCAATTACGGAAATTCAGGTGAATAAACCCTCGAAACGACCAGAAAGATCGCTCAAATCGGATCTTCCCGCAACTCGTGTGAATTGTCGCGGCCGTTCCAACCGATACAAACCGTGTCTTTTGACACACAAGCTTCCGGCTGCTGTTGGTCCACGGCGGTCTCTTTGGAGGGTCAGCGATCATGGTATCTCGTGCAGTCGGAGCTGCGGCTCTGTTCGTGTTGGCGGCCTCGTCCGCATTCGCTCAGCCCGGCAGGGCCGGCATGGGCGGTATGACCGGTTTCGAACCGGGGATGCCCGCCGACTCCGGAGTGCCTGCGCCCGGTGTTCCGGCGTCGGTCGATCCGATACTCGGCTCCGGGTCTTCGTCGCTGTTCGGCGGTTCGGGTTTTTCCCGATTCTGGTTCGACGGCGGCTACCAAGCCGGGTACATCCGCAACGTCGCGACGCCTTCGCTGATCGCCACCCAGGGCGGCGCATTCGCCGTCCGCGGTACTCCCGGTACGAGCGTCGCGCTCGGTGGCGGCGAAGCCGACTTGGGCGTCCTCCACGGCGGCCGGTTCCGCGGCGGCTTCTGGCTCGATAGCAACCGCGCCTTCGGGCTTGAAGCTTCGGTGTTCTTCCTCGCGGAACAATCCGAAACCATCGGTGTCAGCGGCGGCGGTGCGGCCTTGTCCCGCCCCTTCTTCGACACTTCGATCCAAGCCCAAAACGTCCGTATCCTGAACCTTCCCGGCCAAGTCGCCGGCTCGGTTACCTCGGAAACGCGGAGCCTGTTCTGGGCCGCCGATCTCGGGCCGGTCATCCGGGTCATCGAGACCGAAATGCTCACCCTCGACCAACTCTTATACTTCCGCTACGCCACACTCGAAGAATCCCAGACCGTCAGCGACAGCGTTTCGCCCATAGGCGGGGCGATCACCTTCCGCGGCCAAGCGTTCCGCGGCGCCGGCTCGGCCGTCTCGGTCCGCGACCAAGCCTCGGTCATCAACCGCTTCTACGGCGGCGGTGCGGGCCTCCGCCTCGGGATCACCCCGGGCCGGTTCTTCGCCAACGTCGAAGGCAAACTCGCCGTCGGCTCTACGCGGCAATCGCTGCGGTTGGAAGGCACGACGACGCTCACCGGTGCCGGCGACACGCAAACGGCCAACGGCGGCTTGCTCGTACCCGCGACCAGCAACGGCACGTTCGCCCGCAACGAGTTCTCCTTCCTGCCGGAAGTCGGCGTCAAACTCGGCTTCCAAATCACGCAGAACATCGGCGTCTACGCCGGTTATAACTTCCTGTACATGACAAACGTTGGCCGGCCCGGCGAGAATTTCACGAACAACATCAACCCGACACAATTGCCTTCGAGCCAAAACTTCGGGGTGCCATTCGGCCCGAACTCCGCCCCCGTTCGATTGAACAGCACGGATTTCTGGATGCACACGGTGGGTGTCGGTCTGAATATCAAGTACTGAGGTCGAAGTAGGCGGGACCAACCGCGAACCGGGTTCAACCCGGTTCGCGGCATTTAGTTTACACATCGCCAAATCATTTCTTCCGCTTCTCTCCCCAAACTCTCATAATTGCGATTGCGAACCCTGCGTGAACAGAACCAGCGGGTCATAGCCCTCGCCACAGTCGATCGTGGGGGTGGCCGGCCGGGGGGAGGGGGCCGCCGGGGGGAGATGGGGGGGTCT